>JAXMAC010000052.1:0-10422 GCA_046350595.1 Candidatus Brocadiaceae bacterium
CAATAATGATAAACAACTTCATGGAACATCTCAGAGGCAGTAGTTACAAGGGTTCAAAATACAAAATGCCGGAGCGAAAGAGTATGAAAGAAACGTTAGATGAAATTATGAAGAAAATAAATAAGAAAGATTAATCCGTTCAATCAGTTCAACCCGTTTAAACAGTTTAATCGGTTTGAACGGTTTGAACTTTTTTTACGGCTTGAACAGTTTGAACTATTTTTTACGGCTTAAACTGTTTATATCTGCTTGAACGGCTTGTACGGTTTAAACTCTTTGAATTGTTTATATCTGCTCGAACTGTTTAAACGGTTTCATCAGCTTGAACGGTTTCGTCTTTTTGAACGGCTTAAACGGTTTCTTCGGATTGAACAGTTTTTTTGTCTTGAGATGTTTGAACAGTTTTTCGGCTTAATCTATTTTTTCGGTTTAATCGGCTTGTACTGCTTAAACTGTTTGAACTGTTATTTATAAGGAGTTGCCCATGCCATTATTCAATTGGACAGGGAATCCATGGGTGGATGGCGCAAGAAAAGGGTTGACATGAAAGAAAGGTTTGATAAAATATACCCTTTTGTGTAATTTAAATCAGGTTTTTGTCAATGGAATATTTACACAAAAGGTAACTTATGAGGCGTGTTTATACGCAAGGAATATCAGTAGGAGAAAGAAATCTATTTAATTTCCTTTCTGAAAAAGGAAACATTATTTTTTCAACAAAAGAGATAAAAGCCTTTAGGTTATTTAAGAATTGCACTACTCTGTTAATGAACCTAAAGCGAAAGGGATTGCTTACTCAGATAGAGCGTGGAAAGTATATCCTTTCAAATAGAGATATAGATTCTTTCTTAATCGGGACAAGGCTAATTGAGCCATCGGCAATAGCATATTCTTCAGCGTTAAATTATTATGGACTAACAGAACAAATTTCTAACATTGTTCATATCCAAACGAGCAAGAGAAAGCAGAGCAAGGAAATACTGAATGTTCGGTACCAATTCATAACTATAAGTCCTCATAAATTTTTTGGAATTAGAAAAGAATGGATTGGTCGTGATTTCTATTTCATCACTGATATGGAAAAGACCGTTGTTGATTGTTTCGACTTGCCTGAATATGTCGGAGGTTTTGCAGAGGCAGTCAAAGGTCTCTTTGTATCGCACGAAAGATTAGATAAAGAAAAATTATGGCAATATGCGTTAAAAATGGAAAATAATACACTTATCAAGCGGTTGGGTTATTTATCAGAAATACTAGAACTAAAAGGATTCGAAGATTTTCGGGTAAATGCTGCGCAGGTTCTATTGCCTAAGTATACATTACTCGACCCTGTGTCTTCGGCTAAGGGTAAACATCTGAAAAAGTGGCGATTGATCGTTAATCATACAGAGTCAGAGATATACACTATGGCAAGGACTGCTTTATAATGATTCCCTTTACTGAGTTAAGTAAAAAATCAGTAGAATGGGGAGTTCCTATAGAAACAGTAGATAAAGATTGGGTGCTTGGGCATTATCTTAATGGGCTATACAATCGCAGCCTTTTTAAAGACTGCTTTCGTTTTAAAGGCGGAACTTGCTTGCGCAAGCTTTATTTCAAACACTTCCGATTTTCTGAAGACCTTGACTTTTCCAGCCTATCAGAGGTTGAACGAGAAAAAATAAAAAAAGAACTTGAGATAATACATGACATAATTTACCAAAATGCAGGAATTTCATTTGGGCATATTCAGATTAAAGATATGCAATCTAATGATCAGTTAATGGGATATGAATTCAAAATCCCTTTTTGGGGAGCTAAACATAGAGACAAGAGAGTTCCTCATGAAAGGTGGAGGACATCAATCAAGATCGATATTTCGCTAAGAGAATCAATTTTGTCCCCTCCAGTTTCAAAGAATATTTTCCATTCCTACTCTGATTCAAAAGATATCACGGCAAAAGTTCTCACTTATAGTATCGAAGAGATATATGCAGAAAAACTTCGTACCATTTTGCAGCGGGGATGGCCCCGTGATTATTACGACTTATGGTATTTATCTGTTTTTTATTCGGAGAAATTGAGATTTAAGGAAATTGCATCATTTTTTGAAAAGAAATGTAAGCTCAAAGAAATTGAATTTAAGAGAATTGATTCTTTTTTCCATGGGGTGGAACAAGTAAAAGAAAATTGGAAACCGTCTTTAGGAAGCCATTTGAGAGATTTGCCAGATGTTGATAAAGTTTTAAGCGAATTAATGGTAAAACTGGAGAAACTTTTTAGTGAGAATTCTGTTTGATGAACTAACAGGAAATAAAAGATTTATTCCCTATTTGTATCAAGAAGAGGTTGCTCAATATCTTCTGAGTGGGAAAAATATCTTCCTCTGCGCTCCTACAGGAGCTGGAAAGACTTGGGCTGCCTTGCTGCCATTTCTTTTGGCAAGGAGGAACAGCACTCTGTTTGTTGACCATTTGATTTATATACTACCGCTCCGAACCCTTGCCACCACAATATTTGCTGAAACTGTTGCCTGCTGTAAAAATGTTTTTGATGTAAAGACACTACCGGAAGAACGAACAAATTCTGAAAATGAGCTTATAATCACAATCCAGACCGGCGAACAGAAAAACGATCCTTTCTTCGAAGGCGATATTGTATTTACAACGATTGATCAGTGCCTTTCTTCTTATCTCAACTGCCCTGTTTCTCTTCCTCGGAGGCTCGGAAATATTAATGCCGGGGCATTGCTCGGAAGCCTCGTGGTATTTGATGAGTTTCATCTCCTGGAACCAGGTAAGTCAATGGATACAGCTATTGAAATGCTGGAGAGGCTAAAGCCTTTTTCCCAATTTGCCATTATGACGGCAACCCTCTCTACCAAAAGTCTGAACACTCTGAAGGAAATCCTTGGCGGTGAGATTGTTCAACTGAAACGTGAAGAGGTTTTATCCCTCCCTTCCCACAGGGAAAAGAAACGCACCTATCGCTGGATAAACAGGCCGCTTTCTTCAGATGATGTTCTGAATCATCACGCTGGCAAGCGTTCCATTGTTATCTTAAATACCGTCACAAGGGCACAGAACATCTTTAAAGAACTGAGAGATCAATTAAAGGGAACCAACACAAAGCTAATGCTGCTCCACAGCCGATTTTATTCCGAGGATAGGAAGAATACGGAGAACGATCTTACGGAATGGTTTGGAAAAGAAACCAAAAAAACCAATGTAATCCTTGTAACAACCCAGGTCGTGGAAGCAGGGATTGATATTTCTGCTGATAATCTTCACACTGAACTTGCACCATTCAACAGCATTGTTCAGCGTGCCGGTCGCTGTGCAAGATATGAAGGAGAAAGGGGTATTGGGACTGTTTGGGTTTATGAATTAGAAACGACGGAAAAAGGGCTCCCGAAGTTGGGGCCATATCGAGATGCTGAGCAGATGGCTTTGGTTGCAGATACCAAGACTGTTCTCGAACAACTGCCAGAAGGTGGGGATATTCTTGATTTTGTAGCAGAACTGGAACGACTCGATAAAGTGCATTCAAGTCACGAGGCAGAACATTTGGAATCCTATAAGCAAAATCAATATTCCTTGAAAAACAAGGTTCATGAGGCTATGGATGGCCGTAATGAGACTGCTGTTAGAGAATTGATACGAGATGTGGCATCTGTGAATGTAATCATTAGTAATAAACCGAAATCTTTACAATTTAATAAAGATAGATGGCCGAGAATGCTTTCAGTTCCTCGTACAAACCTTTATAACCTTGTGCCGTTTTTTGAGGAAAACCGGGACTTTGGAGAGGCGGTTGCCTGGTATCCAATGGAGTGTTCCAATACTATCGACGACGAAAGTGATATTTCGTTTGGGTGGGAACGCATCACAGCAAAAGAATCGCTTAAAAACGTCTCGTGGCTCATTGTTATCAATCCCCAATTTGCTTCATATTCGCCGAAATTAGGTTTACAAATCGGCGTAAATGGCGATTATGAAGAACCAAAATATTTTGATAGACCGGCTCTTCCTCGTTACAAAATCCATTATGAACCTTACAGAGACCATATCCAAAGGGTGGTTGAGGAATGCCGTGCTATGAGCCGTTTCTATCGCAACGCTGCAATAAAACTAAGTTGTAAATATGGAGTCTCTACCGATCAAGTAGAAACACTAGCTGTAATGAGTTGTGTCCTCCATGATGTGGGAAAACTTTCCGTAAAATGGCAAGAGTCGGTTCGGAAATGGCAACAATTCAAAAACCCTCAAAAGTTAACAGCTGAGCCTATTGCCCACTCAGATTATAACCCTGAGACGGATTTTGAACAGAAGATGCAATTACAGAAACAACCTCCCCACGCCGCGGAGGGGGCATATGCAATGGGAGATTGGCTAAGTGATTATATGGGAGAAGATGTTGCGGCTGCCGTTTGGACAGCTATTGCAAGGCATCATGGGGCGTTTACGGAATCTTTGGGAGATTTCAAGTTGATTGATGATGCCTCTAAATGGGTAAAGGACTCAGTGCTCTTTACGTTTCGAGAAAAGATTCTCTTGGCGGATAAACCAGACATCTCCATGCGGAAACAATTTGCTAATGACCTGTTAGGATTTAGTAAGAATACCGACGATGAAAGGCTGTGGCCATTATACATGTTTTTAGTAAGACGACTTAGATTGGCAGACCAAAAGAGCCAGAAAGGTGGAGAGGTATGAAAGAATTTCCAGTTTTCAAAGAAACAGGAACTTATGCAGATTCACTCAGAGCAGTAGGAACTGCCAGCCTTTTGGAAGAAATAAGCGGGATGCAGACAACCATCCGGGACATGGGAACTCACTTCCAAGTAGAATGCCCAAAGGATGTGTCATCAGAAGAATTAAAGCCACCCTTGCCAGGATTTTATTACATTTTGAAAAAGAGCAAGGAAAAGGACAAGCCGTCAGGCCTCTTGATTTTGGATTACGAAGAGGAAAAAAGTCGTGCAGACGGGCAAAAAAAGGGTGCTGCTAAAAGGAAGAAAGCAATAGATACTGCCCTTGAAGAACAAAGTCTAGCTACAATTGAAAAACCACACAGAGAGTACCGTCCTGCTGCAATTCTCGAATCAATGAGAAAGGGGTGGAGTTCAGACAAAGATGTCTATCACTGGGTCGTCAAAAATCCTGCGGAGGCGCTTAAATGGGTACAAAATGAACTTGAACTGTTTGGACCGCTTGAACGTTTCGAGCCGCTTCAGGTAAGCAACAGCCAGTTTTATAATCCCGCTTCTGGTAAAGGTGTGCACGCGGCTAAAACAATAGCAAAATCACCAGGAGCAATAAGTAACGAAGTTGTTCAGCCGTTTGCAGAATGGATGAAATACCGTGGGGCTTATATTGCAATGCTCCCTTATCGAAACGGAGATGACTTTAAACTCTTTGTCATTGAACCTGCTGAGATAGGACCAAAAGCGCTTGCACTGCTCAGGGAGAAACTTTTAGACCTGAATCTTTGGGGAGGCATACGGCTTGATATAGAAGCCTCTCTGCGTTTGGCTGAAGAGTTGATAATGCATTCTGATGTTATGGGGCAAACCATCGGTTTAAGACGAAAACGACCGGCAGAGGTTGTGAAAGGGCTACGGCAGACATACTTTAAAAGCATGGGGACAGCGGCAGCATTGATGAACGATGCCTTCTTGCCACTTCCGAGTTGGTTTTGTATTGAAAACAGCGATGATGCAAATGCATTTTTAGGGATTATCCGAGAGCATATTGGAGACTATGCTAGAAAAATACCTGGGTGTTTATGGTCTCTTAATGAAACCCATTCTGGCGATGTGCCAATCCTTCAGCAATATAGGAAGTGGCTTACAACTGGTGACCTATCTGATCTTCTTAACTTTCTTGCAAGATTTGCTGTTCATGTTATGGAAAAACTGGCTAAGAAGGATGAGAAGGAACGGGTTAAAGAATTTTCAACTGAAAATCTGTCGATACTTTTTGAAAGGAGGTACAGAATGAAAGAGATTGTGGAAAATCAGGGATTCAAAAATATTACTGATGCCATACGCAACAGTACGGTTTCATCTTTTGAAAACCCAAAGTCAGGCTGGAAAGGCTCCGGCTATGAGACACTGTTCGGTATGGCTCAAGAGTGGAAGCAAAAAATTAAAGGAGGTGCCAAAGCGTTTGTACCGGTGTTATCGGAATTTGTTCAGAAGCACAATTGGGAGGCTGTTCACAAGCTTAAGAAGGGATCGCCACCAATCTCACAGGATGATTTGAATAATGTCGTCATACTGATTGACCAATTCGGAGTTGAGCTTGTAGGAATGCTGCTTTTGGCCTATGGCTATGCCAGAGCACCTAAAACTTAGAATCCAGATTTTATAAACAAGGAGGACAAATAACATGAAACTGCACTCTTTAAGCATTTCCGGCATTGTTACCATGAATCTGCACGCCTTGAACAACGAAGGCAGCGAAGGAAATACTATGATGACGCGGATGGTGGAGATTGTGGATAAGGACGGCAAAAACCATACGGTAAATGCTGTTTCCGGCGATATGTTCAAACATATCCAGGCAGAGCATCTCTTTATGGAGGCAAAATCAAATAACCTTCCTTTATGTAAGGGATGTGATGCATTTGATGCCAATAGAATATGCGCTGATGAAACATTCACGAAAAATAACGGTTTTACGACAGCGACAAAAGACAGTGAAATAATTTCTGAAGCAATCAAAAAGTGTGTTATTGACGATGCCGAAGGAATTCTTATAACCAGTGAAATTGGTGGAAAAGGCCGTTCTATATCTCGCAAGTCGGCCATTGAATTTGGCTGGGTGGTGGGATGTCCCGACAACACAAGGACTGAATCGTATTTCCATGCCAAGTATGTTCCCGAAGGCCGCGGAAAGGGTTCCGGAGCTGGAGAGAATCTTGGACAGAATATTTTTCACCGACCAGCATCTTCAGGCCAGTATGCGGTTGTGGTCAATGTAGACCTTTATAAGGTCGGGAGAAATGACATTACCCTTGCATATGTGGATGGAGTGGACAGGCAGGCTAGAATAAAGGCCCTTTTAAAAAGTGTTCTGAATACTTTTGTTAAACCAACAGGTGCTCATCGCAATACACAACATCCACACATCTTAGATTTTAGCGGGGTTGTAGCTACATCTTCAAGCACTTTACCTGCGCCGGTGATTAGTGGTCTTAATTCAAAATATCGGGAAGAGATAAAAAAGATTGCTGAAAACCTGAACAGGACAACCACCAACAATCCTATAACAGTAACGACATTTGATGGGCTTGCTGCCTTCAGTGGGATTATAGCAGATATTTTAGAGAAGGTTCAGCCTTACGGAGGCTAGGATGACTAAAGAAAATTCTACCAATCGTCAGGACGGGGAATGGCTTATCTTACGTTACCTCCCGGTGAGTCTCTTTTCTCTCAGGATGACCCATGCCACAAGTAAGGGTGGAAAGACTCTTTTGGTTCCGACTCCTTATGCCTTTAAGATGACTTTGATTGACGCCTGTTTTAGAGTATTTGAAGGTAGTGAGGCAGAAATTAAAGCCAGACAGGTGTTTGATCTTGTTAAGGGTTGTGAAATCAGATTTAGTCCACCCCCTGTTTGCATAGTGCAAAACACCTTTATAAAAATTCGTCAGGAAGAGCGAGACGCGCCGAAAGGTTTCTATGTCCCTACTATCGCCTATCGGGAATTTTGTTTTTATAGCGGCGATACGCTTAATGTGGCATTGGGTGTAAAAGATTTTTCGGAAGATATTGTAACTCTTTTGAAGCGCTTAGGCAGTCATATTAATTGCATCGGTAAGAGGGGCTCTTTCTGGCAATATGTTGGGGATTCAATTTGTGAAGGTAAGCTTCCTAAAGGATATACATATAATCAGGAAAATGAACAGACTACAGGCAACTTTCTTTGGGTACAATATCTCGATGACTTTGGAGAACCACTGTGTAATGCAAAAGATGGCTTTGATCGAATAAGTACCTATGGTTCAGGTACCGTAAAATTGGGTGAACATCGGATATTGTTAAAGACAATCATCCCTTATCGTTTTGTACAGAGCAGTAAACATTTTACGCAATATGAAAAAAGTATTTAAAGAAATTTTAATAGTGGGAAAAGGGCAGGGTGGACACGGATGAACCTAGCGCAGCGAAGCCGCAACCAAAAAGTTGGTATCTTGACAATAAACCTCGTTCACTTATGATAGCTTTAGCCCTTGATATTAAAGCACTTACGGAAATTGCGGCATAAAAACACGCAAAAAAAGTAACAAGTTGATGGATAGTAGTACGGATAGGTACGAATTTTAATTAACAGGGATGAATCGGATGAATGGGACAAAAGATAATGATTTGGCATTTCAAAAGATATCTTTCAACTGCTCAGCCGCAAACAACGAACCGCTTGAACGGTACGGTTTAAACAGCTTGAACTGCTTAAACAGCTTGAACTGCTTAAACAGCTTGAACTGCTTAAACAGCTTAAACTGCTTAAATGGCTGCAAAGTATAACCTATAAGGGAGTTGACATGACAGATTATCAGGCATTAGATGATGACAAGCTTGTGAAGCTTCTTTTTACTGAAGAAGACCGCTTACCACGCCAGGCGGTGGATGAATTCCTACGACGCGACAAACGGATTATAAAACCGCTCTCAAATATTGTGCTGGAAGAGATAAACTGGACAAAAGATAGACCAGAATTTTGGGCTCCTATCCATGCAGTGTTCATTCTTGGCGCTATTGGCGCTCAGGATGCTGTTTTACCACTGATAGCCGCTATAAAGTGGTCTGAAAAATATAATGTGGATTGGGTCTTCGAAACATTCCCTGCGATCTTCGGAAAGATAGGATTACCTGCACTGGAAAGTCTTCGCCAATTTGTACAAGATAAAGAACAGAATTGGTACATCAGAACGATTGCACTACAGGGATTGGCTGCCATCACTCTTAAAAACCCGGAGGTTGCGGATGATATCTTTTCTTATATACATTCATTAGCCATAAATAAAGAAGAAGATATGGATTTTAGAATACAAGCGGCTAATATACTGCTTGATTTTGTGCGAAGCGAATATAAAGAATCCCTTCTCACCTTTTGCCATGAAGAAAGGAGATTCAGGGAAAAAGACCCATTCCTATTTGTTTCATTTGATGAGGAAGACGTTGAAAGGATATTTTCCTGTGATAAAAAGCACATAAATCTCTACAATCGGGATTGGTTGTCTTTTTATGATGAAGAGCATATAAGAAGGCGGCAGGAACGCTGGAAGGAAGAAGCCAAAAAAGAAACGGCAGGAGATTATGAGGATGAATACGAAGAGATTATGGGACAGTCTGTGCGGGAAACACCAAAGATCGGACGCAATAGCCCCTGCCCATGCGGCAGCGGGAAAAAATACAAAAAGTGCTGCATGGGAAAAGACCAAATTGCCCCAGGCATGTAATTGCCTGATAATTACGTCCAGTGAAACAGGGATGGACAGGAAAAAATATGCTGAGAACATCCTGCCTATCCTGTAAAAATAATTTGGAAACACTGAAGTGAGAAAAAATCTATTGAACGAAGAATGTTGTGGTAGTACAATGTATATACATAAATTTACGCTCAGAAAATTCACGGTTGCTATGCAGTCACTAAGACATCAGGATTTTCTTCAAAGTCTGGTGTCCTGGTAGCGTTTAAAATTTACAAAATGCCAAATTTCAGGAGGCAATATGCTTAAAAATCTGGTTCCACACGGTAACAGCGCGGCATTAATTATTGACAAACCTATCCTGGAACTCCTCAGAGTTGATATGAATACACCACTTGAGATTACCACGGACGGGGAAAATCTCATTATTTCTCCAGTTCTTGACAAGGATAGAGAAAAAAAATTTAGAGCGGCTTTAGCGAAAGTGAATAAAAAACATGAAAAAACACTGAAGAAACTGGCAGAATGATGAAAAATATCCTGTTTCTGACCCTTGCCGAAGTGGTTGATATACACAGCAATCAGATTGAATTGTACGGAGGATTGCCAGGGATAAGGGATATAAACCTTTTATCTTCAGCTATTGCAATGCCCCACGCATCGTTCCATGGTGAGTACTTACATAACGATATTTATGAAATGGGAGCAGCTTATGCATTTCACATCGGTAAAAATCATCCTTTTGTTGATGGTAATAAGCGTACCGCCCTGGTTGCTGCGCTGGTCTTTCTTGAACTTAATGGAATCGGCATTTCGGATCCTCAAGGGAAACTCTACGATGCCATGCTGGACATTTCAACTGGAAAGCTTAACAAAAGTGAGTTCGCCAGTATATTGAGAAAATTGAAAGACTGAATATTAAACTATTTATAAAATGATAAAAGTTAATTCATGAAAATCATGGCAAATGCAGCATATGAATAACGCTCTGACTAGCATCCGCTT
>JAXMAC010000052.1:10522-25224 GCA_046350595.1 Candidatus Brocadiaceae bacterium
GTATTTTTAGAGCCCGGAGATGACGAAAAGATGCAAACGATCCTGAAGGAAATCAGGGAGATTGTAGACGCAGAATTGCCACCATTACACCAAAAGACAAAGATGTGCAGGAATTGCAGTTATGGGGATATTTGTTGGGTTTAAAAACTACTTGAACGGTTCAAACGGCTTAAACCGTTTAAGCCGTTTAAACAGCTTTATCGGTTTACACGGTTTGAACAGTTTGAACGGTTTAAGCTGATTAAACGTTTTCTTTATGAAACAGAATTACTATATCTTTAACAACGGACGCCTGAAACGGCAGGAAAATACCATCTTCTTCGAGAAGGAGGATGGCGCCAGGTCTGTTATTCCCATCGAAAACACCGAAGCTCTCTACGCCTTTGGGGAGATTGATTTCAACACCAAACTCTTCAATTACCTGGCGCAAAAGGGCATACCCGTGCATGTATTCAATTATTATGGATTTTATTCTGGCAGTTATTACCCAAGGGAGTACTTAAATTCAGGGCAACTCCTGGTCAAGCAGGTAAACCACTATTCAAGTCATCAAAAAAGGCTCTTTCTTGCACGGGCGTTTGTGGATGCGGCCGGTTTTAATATCCTGAAGAATCTCAGGTATTACAGCAACCGTGGCAAGGGATTGGATGAATATATCACGACCATTGAGGGATTCAGGGCGCAGATGGAAAAAACAGAGTCAGTGGAAGAACTGATGGGCATTGAGGGAAATATCAGGAACACGTACTACAAGGCATGGCCTCTTATTATTGATCAGGAAGTTGAATTTGAACGCAGGGTCAAGCAGCCGCCCGACAACATGATTAATGCCCTGATTTCGTACCTGAATTCCATGGTTTATACAACATGTCTTGGCGAGATATACCACACGCAACTGAGTCCACTCATCTCGTATCTTCATGAGCCGGGCGAGCGAAGGTTTTCCTTAAGTCTCGACCTGGCAGAGATATTTAAGCCTATCTTTAGCGACAGGACCATTTTTACCCTTCTCAACCGGCAGCAAATTACCGAGAAGGATTTTATGACAGAAGTGAACCTCTGTTATCTCAACGAAAAGGGAAGAAAGATCATCATAAAGGAGTATGACGAACGGCTCAAGACCGTCATTACCCACAAGAAACTTGACCGGCAGGTTTCATACCGGTACCTGATCCGGCTGGAATGTTACAAGCTGGTAAAACACCTTATCGGTGAACAGGAGTATGAAGGCTTTAAAATATGGTGGTGATTAAAGAAACAGTTCAAACCGTACAAACCGATTGAGCTGTTTAAACCGCTTAATCGGTTTTTAGCAGTTTGAACAGATTGAACGGTTTAAACTGTTTAAACCGTTTTACACAGTTTGAACCCAGGGGGGTAATAATGTATGTAATAGCTGTGTACGATGTCGATCAAAAACGATGTGGGAAGATGTTAAAGCTGTGCAGGGGCTATCTGCATCACATCCAGAATTCAGTATTTGAAGGAGAGATTACCGAAGCCAAGCTGGAAGAGCTGAAAATCAGGGCGAAAAAGATCATGAACGACGAGGACGAAGACTCTTTGATCATCTTTAAATCCCGGAATGAAAAATGGCTGGATAAGGAGATTGTGGGTATTGAAAAAAGGTCTGCGGACAATGTATTATAATTATGAACTGATTAGCCAAATGAACATGAATTGCCAGAACAATAAAAGGTGGAGAAGAATACAGATTTTGAAAAGAAACCCTGAGCTTTTCAAGAAATTTGTCTATTCCTTTTTAAATTGTTTTATATGTAGCCCAATGTCAAAAATATGGTCTGTCAACCACCCTATAACGAAGTTTACACATCAAAATAAATATGTTTGATAAGTTTGAACAAAGATTATACTATTACAGTGAAATGATTTAAACAGGCCATGTCGACCCCCTGATAATTTTGCATAATCATGGGTTGACGAAAAAAACACGTGCTTTATAATCCATAAAACAGGCTGCAAATGCTTGATTTATTAGACTCTCAAAACGGCTTTCATTGAACCTATAAGGAGTGAAACGCCGTGTGATTCAGATGTACAATAAAAAGCATGATACTTTCATTGAACCTATAAGGAAATTGAAACAATCTGGAATTGCCTTCAAGGATGTACAACCATTGAAGCTTTCATTGAACCTATAAGGAATTGAAACATTCCCCGGATGAGGGTTACATACACTTGTCCAGCTTTCATTGAACCTATAAGGAATTGAAACACACAAAGACAACCTTTACCATCGTAAAATTTTCTATGCTTTCATTGAACCTATATGAATTGAAACGGAATAATCAAACACATAAAAAACGTCGGGATCGTACTTTCATTGAACCTATAAGGAATTGAAACAGACGCAAATCTTCTGTTACGGCGCCCACCAGCATTCTTTCATTGAACCTATAAGGAATTGAAACAATTTCAATGGAACTTCAGCTAAACCGCTTTAGAAAACGCTTTCATTGAACCTATAAGGAATTGAAACTTTCTTCGATAGAAGCATAACTTCTTAATCTTGCTTCTTTCATTGAACCTATAAGGAATTGAAACGAGAGATGGGGATGAACTCACGATTTAGTGCAATCTTTCATTGAACCTATAAGGAATTGAAACTCGTCATAGAGTGATGAGATGAGCCATTTGATCACCTTTCATTGAACCTATAAGGAATTGAAACAACACACCAACTGCACTATATATTGTACTTTTGTACTTTCATTGAACCTATAAGGAATTGAAACGGAATTATGAGCCTGTGAGGGCGGAAGGAGTAGAAACTTTCATTGAACCTATAAGGAATTGAGAAACAAATCCTTTCATTGAAAACGAATTGCTTTTGATTTTGCCCTTTCATTGAACCTATAAGGAATTGAAACTCATTCTCACCATAAAATTGCTTAGTTTTTCGATTACTTTCATTGAACCTATAAGGAATTGAAACGGCTAAACCGCATTAGCAAACAGGGTCATGGAAACCCTTTCATTGAACCTATAAGGAATTGAAACGTTCATACACCTTAAATACTTTCAAAATCTTACGTTTTTCAGCAGCTTTCATTGAACCTATAAGAATTGAAACGAAGTACCAGAATATCTTACGCAATCACCACCAATCCTTTCATTGAACCTATAAGGAATTGAAACGGACGTGGTCGGGGCTTATGTCGAATATGCAGGAATCTTTCATTGAACCTATAAGGAATTGAAACCAGTAGGGGGGCATCAGATAATGGTTATAGGGACCTTTCATTGAACCTATAAGGAATTGAAACAGACCGAATTGAAGGTTTTTAGGAATGCCTTGTCGCCTTTCATTGAACCTATAAGGAATTGAAACGTATTTGTGTCCAGCTTCACATCTCGCAACCCCTTTCATTGAACCTATAAGGAATTGAAACGACTAAATCTTGGGAAGGGTTTTCTTTTCATTGAACCTATAAGGAATTGAAACTATCGAAATAGAGGTAGAGGAAGAAGTTGCGCATATGCTTTCATTGAACCTATAAGGAATTGAAACTTCTTCTTATTTAAAATTCAAATCAAACACCTGCCTTTCATTGAACCTATAAGGAATTGAAACTGATAGATTGTTCCCAATCATTTTGACAACAGTGTGCTTTCATTGAACCTATAAGGAAATTGAAACAAACGAAAAAGGAATTGTCTTGATAGGAAATAAAGCCTTTCATTGAACCTATCAGAATTGAAACTTTTTGAATTCATGAAGTCCTTCCTATCGACTAATTCTTTGCCTTTCATTGAACCTATAAGGAATTGAAACTTGTCAAAGGTGAAAAAATCGAAGTCAACGGTAAGGTACTTTCATGCAAGAACCTATAAGGAATTGAAACCAACAAGAACCGATTGAACTGTTTAAACCAATTAAACCGTTTACCCCTTGCATTTAACCTATGCTAAAAACAACCTAATCTCAGTTTCTTCGCCTTTATCGCCTCGCCTGAGCAGAAAACATTCGAAGTATTTGGTGAAATTAACCCCGACTGGAATCCGGTTCCATTTCACTTTTATTCTAGTGTTTTCGGTGTCCTTATTGGTAAAATAAACATGTTTTAATCGGAGGAATAAGATTTGAAAAATAAAGAACCCATACTAATTTCAATAGACAAGGAACTTCATATTTGCCCACAGTGTGGATATGATGACGGTTTTCATACTTCGTTTGTGCGGTTAGCAGGGGAAAAGTATAAAATTATTCTCATATGCCCAAATTGTCACTCCCGATTTGATCCTGAATGGAAAATCGAATTATAAGGAGATATTCAATGGTTAAATATAATGGCGTCAATCATCTTGCAATGGCAACCGGCGATATGGATAAGACCATCAGATTCTGGCGGGACTTGTTGGGTATGCGTTTGGTGGCAGGGATAGGGAGGGAGGGGTACCGGCATTACTTTTTCCAGATATCAGAAACGGATTTAATCGCTTTCTTTGAGTGGCCTGGCGTCAAACCAGTCCCTCACAAAGACCATGGTTTTCCCGTGAGTGGTCCTTTTATCTTTGATCATGTGTCATTCGGGGTAGAGACGGAGGACAATCTCTGGGAATTAAAGGATAAACTTACACAAGCTGGATTTCATGTGTCGGATGTAATTGACCATGGTTTTATTCATTCGATTTACAGTTTTGATCCCAATGGTATTCCCATTGAATTCAGTTGGAATGTCAAGGGTGTTGATATTCGGAAAAACCCAAGGATGGCCGATACTCAGCCTTCAAGTATTACGAAAGAAGGGTCAGAACCAAACGTTGGTCAGTGGCCTGCTGTTGACAAACCAACACCAGGAAAAGAACGCAAAATATATCCGGGGGCTGGAAGTGAACTGTTTCATGGGATTAAAAAGGGATAGGGATAGTATTTTTTTACCCTATGTGCCTTTCCAGAAAAAATAGACCCCATTCAAAAAAAGAAGCTGTGCAAACTTCGCACAGCTTCTTTTTTCTGAAACGATATACTCGATACTCTTAACTGGCAGAAAGACTTGAAATACGGGACTATTTCAGGTTTTAAAAGTCTGAGAAACTCAGGAAAGCAGGAAAGGCGGCGTGTGCCATGATATCAGTTTGTATAAAAATCGTGTTGAATCACAGAGAAAAGATACCTTGATTATCCATTCCGATTAACATAGAATTTGGATATTTCAATCAACTCGTATTGAATGAAATAAAAATATTTCATTATACATGAAATTAACACTTCCCAATTATAAACTGAATAATCTCATTTATGAGAGTTCTCACTCGCTCATCTATCGGGCACTTCAGGAGGCGGATCAAAGGCCGGTGATTCTCAAGGTACTGCGGGAAGAATATCCTTCTCCCGGAACGATTGCCCGGTTTAAACATGAATATGAAATTTTGTGTAGTTTGAATCTGTCAGGTGTGGTGAAGGCCTATGGTCAGAAACGTTACCGCCATCACTGGGTATTGCTCATGGAAGATTTTGGCGGCACATCGCTCAGCAAGTTAGCCCTCATGGGTAAATTCCCGCTTGATGAGTTCCTCACCATTGCCATTGGTATTGCTGATATTCTGGGACAGGTGCACCACTATCATATCATGCATAAGGATATTAACCCTTCCAACGTTGTGTTCAATCCCGCGACAGGACAAATGAAACTCATAGATTTTGGCATCTCAACCGTTCTTTCACGGGAAATTCCCACATTCCAAAGTCCCGCAACAATGGAAGGCACACTCGCCTATATATCCCCGGAACAGACAGGACGTATGAACCGGGCAGTCGATTATCGTACTGATTTGTATTCCCTGGGTGTAACATTGTACGAGTTGTTAACGGGCCAGGTACCTTTTCTGACTGCTGATGCACTGGAATTATTTCACTGCCATATTGCAAAACAACCAGCGCCGCCTACTGCGCTAAAACCTGATATTCCCCGGCCAGTGTCGGACATTGTTATGAAATTATTGAACAAGGATGCTGAAGACCGTTATCAATCAGCACAGGGACTCAAGCGCGACCTTGAAGAGTGTATGAAACAATGGCTCAGTTCACGAGACATCAAGTATTTTTCCCTTGGACGGTATGATGTATCTATTCGTTTCCAGATTCCTCACAAGTTATACGGACGCAGTCACGAAATTCAAACGCTGTTATCCTCATTTGAGCGTGGCGCTGCCGGTTCCCGTGAGATGCTGGTGGTTTCGGGATATTCCGGTATCGGGAAGTCAGCTCTGGTGCATGAAATCTATAAACCTATTACTCCGCTCAGCGGTTGTTTTATTGAAGGCAAATTTGACCAATTGAAGCGCAACGTTCCTTATAGTGCAATTGTTGATGCATTTCGCAATCTTATTCAACAATTTCTCACGGAAAGTGAAGCACAATTAGCAGCCTGGCGTGAAAAATTTCTGAAAGCTTTTGGGCCCAATGGGCGGATTATTATTGATGTCATTCCCGAAATAGAATTGATTATAGGGCCACAACCACCCGTTCAGGAATTGGGACCCACCGAAGCGCAAAATCGCTTTGATATGACGTTTCTGAATTTTATCCGGGTTCTCGGCCAACCTGAACATCCATTAGCAATTTTCCTCGACGATATGCAGTGGACTGATATTGCTTCTCTGCGTTTTATTGAATTGGTTATGCTTGATAGTGATATCCACCATGTATTTCTTATGTGCGCCTATCGCGATAATGAGGTGGACAGCATGCATCCCTGGATGTCAACCGTGGAAGCGCTCCACAAAGGCGGTGTGATTGTTAATCATATTACCTTGGAACCTCTCAAGCTTGAATATATTATGCATTTGATTGCTGACACCATTCATAGAGACCTTACATCCGTTAAGCCACTCGCTGAACTTGTTTTTGAGAAAACAGGAGGAAACCCTTTTTTTGTTAATGAATTTTTAAAGATACTTTATCAGGAAGGATTATTTTCCTTCAACTATATTTTAGCTCAATGGCAATGGGATTTAGAACAAATAAGGACACGGAACATTACGAACAATGTTGTAGAATTGATGATTCAGCGAATACGAAAGTTGCCGGAACAAACGCAACATTTATTGCAGTTGGCTGCAAGTATCGGTAATACTTTTTCCCTTAAGACATTGTCGATCATCTATGAAAAGTCTTTAAAGGATACCTCCAGGGATTTATTTGTTGTGCTTCAGGAAGGTCTGATTGTATCAGTTACCCCGCTGGAAGTCGCCCATGACAGAGATTCGGATACCGTCCCCTTGTCCCTCAATTATAAATTCCTCCACGACCGCGTACAGCAAGCAGCTTATGCCCTCATCCCTCATGATCAGAAGAAGCAACTGCATTATCGCATTGGCCGATTGCTGTTAGCCAGTCTCTTACCGAAAGAGCGGGAAGAACGGATTTTTGAAGTAGTGAGCCATTTGAATCTTGGGCGGGAGTTGATTCTTAATGCTGAAGAAAAGATTGCATTGGCCCGTTTGAATTTGGAAGCAGGGAAAAAGGCAAAAGAAGCAACGGCATATGCTTCAGCAGTAGACTACCTGGCGATAGGAATAGGTTGCATGGCGGACAACTCATGGAAAGAGCATTATGAGGATATGTTTGCGCTATTGAGGGAACGCGCAGAAACGGCATATCTTAAAGGTGGTTTTACTCAGGCAGAGGCTGATTTTGCCGAAGTGTTAAAGAATACGAAAGATAAGTATGATACAGCAGAAATTCATTTAATCCGGATTACCCAGTTGGTACAACTGGGTAAATACCATGAAGCGATGGAACTGGGTCTGAAAAGTCTAAAGTTATTTGAGTATGAATTGCCCGATGTTAGCACGTCAGAAAAGGTACAGCAAGCGATGATGGCAGGTTTAGAGGAATACCGTAGAAGTGTGGGTGGCCGGAAGGTTGCCGATTTGGTTCATTTACCTGAAGTGGTTGAGCGTGATAAAAGGTATGTCCTCCGTATCCTGGCTAATCTCACCGACGGCAGTTACATTGCCCAACCACTTATCTTTCCGCAGATTATTATTGCGACAGTTAATCTTTCTATGAAATACGGGTATAGCGATGTTTCTGCATTAGGCTTTGTGTCCTTAGCGGGACTGTTGATTTTGGCAATGAAAGACTATCGCGGAGCTCATGAGATAGGCAAACTTGGTCTTGCCCTGAACGAACGTTTCAGCAATATTCGTTTTAAAGCAAGAATTCTCATGTCATACGCAGTGTTTACAACCCACTGGACGGATCATTTGCGCGTTCAGGTTCAACAGTATCAAAATGCTTTTCAAATAGCTATTGATACAGGCGATCTGGTCTTTGCCGGTTACGGACGCTCAATGCTTCCTAAAACGATTCTGGGTGCAGGCGAACATATTGATCGCGTCATTGAGGAAAACGAAAAGAGTATTATGTTCTTGCGGCAGACTGCTTCACCGTTTGCCGGCAGTGAAAGATTCTTTAATATGTTTTTGTTAAATTTAAGAGGTGATAGGGCGGATACGTGGCCAAAATGGTCGTTTGACGGCGACGAAATAAGTGAATCTAAAATTTTGGAGGAATGGCAAAATGCATCTTTTGGACATGGGCTGGCCTTTTATCTTAGTTACAAGATGCAGAATCTTTTTTTCTTTGAGCGTTACCGGGAAGCCTGGGAATTAGCCTCAACCCGCTTTAACTGGATGCAATCTATTGCCACCTTTTTTGAAGAGACGGTATTTTATTATTTTTGGTTATTGTCAGCGCTGGCATTGTACGAGTCCGCTACCCCTGAGGAAAAAACGACATATTGGGATTTTATTGAAAGAAAGCAAAAGGAAATAAAATTATGGGCAGAAACATGTCCTGTTAATTACCAATGCAAGTATCTTTTGATAAACGCAGAGATTGCGCGAATACTTGGGAAAAATTGGGAGGCGGCAGAACTCTATGATCAATCTATTCATGCTGCTTCTCAATCAGAATTTATACAGAATGAAGCTCTGGCATATGAATTAGCGGCGAAGTTCTGGTTGAGCAGGGGGAAACGCGATATATCACGGCTTTATATGATCCGCGCTTATCATGCCTATCTGATGTGGGGAGCAAAGGCAAAGGCCGACGACATACATGTTAAATACGGTGAGTTGATTGCCCATCCCCATAAACCTGCCAGTGTGGCGGTTACCGCAACTTATCCTATAGCGGCGACGAGACAGGCCGCTGCCGGTAATCTGGATTTAATGAGCATTATCAAAGCGTCGCAGACCCTTTTCAGCGAGATGGTGCTGGAGCGGTTATTGATCAACCTCATGAGGATTGTTATGGAAAATGCCGGCGCCCAGAGAGGGTTTTTTATTATGGAAAAGGATGGTAATTTGCTGATTGAGGCTGAATGTGTGGAAAACAAGGAAGCAACCAGTGTTTTTCAATCGGTGCACCTGGAGCACAGGCCATTGTCTCCTGCTATTGTGAAATATGTTGCACGGACGAGGCAGAGCGTTGTGCTCCATGCCGCAACACAAGAAGGATTGTTTACAAAAGACCCCTATATCCAGGAATATCAGCCAAAGTCTATTCTGTGTATGCCTATTTTACGACATGACCGTTCTATGGGTATTCTTTATCTGGAAAACAATCTGACCACGGGAGGGTTTTCCCAGGAACGGCTGAGATTATTAAACATCATTTCTTCTCAGGCTGCAATTTCTATTGAAAATGCACGGCTGTATACCGATCTGGAACAGAAAGTAGCAGAACGTACGGCGCAATTAAAATTGGCGTTGGCGGAACTGGAGAAACTTGCAACAACGGATAAGCTTACCGGTGCGCATAACAGAAGAAAATTCGACGAAATCCTTTCTCTTGAAATGAGTCGTGCACGACGCATCGACCAGCCATTATCGATGATTATTTTTGATGTGGACCATTTTAAACGTATTAATGATACATTTGGACATCAGGCTGGAGATGACGTATTGAAAATGCTTGTTGCAACAGTGCGGGAAAAATTGCGTACCCTTGATGTGCTGGCGCGTTGGGGTGGAGAAGAATTTATTGTCTTGACAACATCTACGGATTTAGAAGGTGCAGTTATCCTTGCTGAAAGGGTCCGTGCCGTAGTGGAAGAACAGTGTTTTTCCTTCGCGGGACATATTACCGTCAGTTTGGGCGTTGCAGAGTATAAAGAGGATGATACCGCCGACAGTTTTATACAACGTGCAGACAGCGCCTTATACCGCGCCAAACGCAACGGACGAAACAGGGTAGAGGCAGAACAATGACAAATTTTTTCTTGTTTATGCTGGTTTAAGGTAAAAGGTGTTGGTGATAAAAAGTTTGAAAAGATCAAAGAAGTCGTTGTTACAGAGGGAGAGGCAACCATACGGGTAATAAAAGAAAAAGATAAAAAAGAGAAGAATAATTAAAGTTGTCAGCAAAGAAACCGTGTCTACATTTCAAAGAGGGCAGATTTTTAATCCACCCTCTTTTTTATTACTGCTGATTCTGCTTGACATACTCTATGTCATAAAATAACATGTTGGCAATTATAGAATAAAGATAAAATAAAGAAAAATGAAAAAATCCCCAGGATATTCTTAAGACAATGTAAGAGTGTTATTATTCCGCTTTCAGACCTTACAAATAGACCATGACAATGTTTCTAAAACTTAAAGATTACCGGAGATATGATTACTCACTTCTCCTGAATGACTTGAAAGATAGCGTAAAGGATTTGTCCCCGGCCTATTTTGCAATGGTCATGGCCACGGGTATTGTTTCCATTGCGGCACACTTGTTAGGGATGTCGTTTGTCGCTGGCGCCCTGTTCTGGCTGAATATCATTGTTTACCTGGTCTTGTGGTTCCTCAATGTGCTGCGAGTTGTTTGGTTCGCGGGCAATTTCTTTAGTGATATGGTCGACCATAAGCGTGGTCCTGGTTTCTTCACATCAATTGCCGGGTCATGCGTTCTCGGCAGCCAGTTTGTGCTGATCTCAGGGAACTATGGGGTTGCAACATTTTTATGGGTCATAGGAATCATCCTCTGGATAAGTCTGACCTACACCATTTTTACCGCCTTCACCATTAAGGAAAACAAGCCCACCCTGGGCGAGGGTATCACCGGCGCATGGTTGCTTGCTGTCGTCTCTACCCAATCGATTGCGATCCTGAGCGCCCTCACAGCCTCACACCTGGAACAGCCTTATAAGCTCAGGGTAAACTTCTTCGCCCTCTCCATGTGGTTGTGGGGCGGCATGCTCTATATTTGGATGATTTCCCTCATTTTCTACCGTTACACGTTCTTTAAGTTTTCTCCCGGCGACCTGACGCCGCCTTACTGGATCAATATGGGGGCGATGGCCATCTCCACGCTGGCAGGTTCTCTCCTGATCGCAAACGCACCAGACGCACCCTTCCTTCGATCGCTGCTTCCCTTCCTGAAGGGTTTCACTATATTTTTTTGGGCGACCGGGACATGGTGGATTCCCATGCTCTTTATTCTGGCCATGTGGCGGTATGCCTACAAGCGATTTCCCCTGAGGTACGACCCCTTATATTGGGGAGCGATCTTCCCTCTGGGCATGTATACCGCTTGTACATTCCAGATGTCCCGGGCGATGGAACTGGAATTTTTGCAGGTAATTCCACGCTGTTTTATATACATAGCCCTGTCGGCCTGGATGGCCGCCTTCGCCGGACTGGTTTATAAACTGGTGAGACATCTGTTGGTTTTCTTAGATGATTCAAGAAAAATATAGTAGAATTATATGATATTGTTTTCTGTGAAAAATTGAACCGCTCAAGGAAAATTAGGAATGAAAAAAACCGTCATAACAACGTTCATAGTTCCCTTGCTGTTTATTGTCTTAATGAGCAGCAGCCGTGCTGATTCTCCAATTACTGCTACAGGTTTTTATGAAGCATATCTGGATGTTCCTATCGTGAAAAGGGCGCACGCGGAAGGCGTGATGGGTTTGGAAATTGCAGAATTCCTCTCATCGCCGGAAAATCCTATCGATATTAAAGCTGCGGTGATTAACGGGCTTTCGTGGAGAATTGATGGAAAAAGTAACGCAGAATTGTATACGTATTATCTGGCGTTATTGTATCATTTACCATTAAAAGAACTCGATATTGATGTCCTAAGCGCCGACGAGGTATTTTGCATTGGTTACCTGTCTGTCATGGATGACTACTTTTATCCGGAAAAAGCGCTCCCGTTTCTTGAAAGGGCGCAGGAGATGGCGAAGGATAGTTTTACCGTTTCCATGGTGCTTGCGCTGGCAAGGGCGCAAGAGGCTTTTAATACAGACTGGTGCGCAGCGTGGAAATTTGTCGAACGTGTCTTGATAAACAAGGATCTTAAACAGGATTTACGGCCCGAGGCGACAAAAATGATTGTGGACTATATGATTCTGTATAAAGAGTATTGTAAATAATCCAGGAAAATAACAGAGGCGCACGGCGTTAAAAAAAGCAGACTTATTCAGATCAGGTGAAATGATTATGACATAAAATAGAAGTTCACTATATAGATGGTAGAATAGAGAGAAAAAGTGGTTGTTATTCTACAAAAGCGATTTCCGAGATGTGGGATGACCATGTTAAATTCGTGGATATACTGTTTTCAGATGTATGATATAGTATTACCTTATAAAAACTTCTTTTTTTTGTAAGTTTCTCACAATCCCATGTACTTCTTATCTGGAGATGAAGTTTGTTTATGATGGAAAGATTGCTTCGCTCCGCTCGCAATGACCCCGAACGACTAAAGTCGTTACTACAAACACTCGCAATGATAATGTGCTATATGCCGTCAAAGTGCATAGTAAGTGTCATTGCGAGGGTCTTTTCCGAAGCAATCTTCCCGCTTCCACAAGAGAATTGGTTGCGGCTATACTATTTTTGATAACGTTTAAAAGGAAATAATGATGTTGTTTAATGTGTTGGTTACCCGTCAGATTCCTGAAGAAGCGATCACCCTCCTCAAAAAGTATTGCCAGACGGTGGATGTGAATCCACACGACAGGGCATTGACGTATGATGAACTTCTGAAACAGGCCAAGGGCAGGGATGCAATCCTGAGCATGCTTTCAGACAGGATAGATGCACAGTTACTAAGTGAAGCAAAGAGTCTAAAGATCGTTGCCAACTATGCAGTTGGATATGATAATATTGATGTCAAGTCTGCTATAGCAAAGGGGATTGTGGTAACCAATACACCGGATGTATTAACAGACAGCACGGCTGATATGGCATGGGCGCTGCTTCTTTCCGTAACCCGAAGGCTCGTTGAGGGCGACCGGATAACCCGTGCAGGTAATTTTACGGGCTGGGCGCCCATGATGTTATTGGGCGGCGACCTTACGGGAAGGACACTGGGCATTCTTGGCGCTGGCAGGATCGGAACGGCTATGGCGCTGAGGTCGAAGGGGTGGAATATGAAGGTTCTTTACACCACGCAGAGTCACAGAAATATGGCGCTTGAAGAGGCGCTTTGCGCTCAAAGGGTTGATTTGGAGAGACTCATCAGGGAATCCGATTTTATTTCTATCCATACACCCCTGACAGGGAAAACGAGGCACCTGATTGGGGCGCGGGAGTTTTCTATGATGAAGAAGACGGCCTATCTCATCAACACAGCACGAGGCGCCATTCTTGATGAAGAAGCATTGGTAAATGCCTTGAAAAACAGACAGATTGCAGGGGCCGGGTTGGACGTCTATGAAGAGGAACCAAAATTAAAACATGGGCTTGCGGAACTGGATAACGTTGTACTTGCGCCGCATCTTGGAAGCGCTACAATAGAGACGCGCACGAAAATGGCAACTATGGCCGCGGAGAATATTATTGCAGTGTTAAAAAAACAAAAGCCACGGAATTGTGTAAATCCGGAGGTAATTACCTGTTTGTAGGAAAGAGCCTCTGTGTAAGAGGGAACACTTCGAAGATATGACGACTGAAGTCGTCACTACAAACGGGATGTTAAGGAATTTCAAACGATCATGTAGTGGCAAGGCGCGCCTTGCCACTACGCTGTTATAGAAGTCGCCGAAGGCCTAATTTAACGGAGCATACCATCTATGAGTATTACAAGTCAGGAGAATGTTGCACAACGTTCAGGTAAAGTCTTGATATGTCCACGGTGTAAAAAAGAACTGAAGGTTGTAGCCCGGGAGGATGTGGAGTTAGAAACATTAATATTTATCATAGCTCACAGAGAATGAAGTCAGGATTGAACTAGTATGATTAAGATTCGGAAGGCGAAAGACAGGGATTTTGAAGCAATCTGGGACATTTTTCACCAGGTAGTAAAAAGGGGCGATACCTTTGCCTTTGATCCAAAATCAACAAAAGAAGATTGTAAGACATTATGGATAACAACTGTTTTACATACGTATGTTGCAGAATTGGATAATAAAATTCTCGGCACGTATATTCTGAGAAGGAATCAGCCCGGTTTGGGCGGGCATGTTGCAAATGGCGCTTACATGGTACATCCGGATGGACGCAGACAGGGAATTGGTTGGAAGATGGGCAGCCATTCCATAAAACAAGCCAAAAAGCTGGGCTTCTCAGCGATACAATTTAATTTTGTGGTGAGTACGAACCTTGTTGCGGTGCAGTTGTGGTTGAAACTTGGATTTAAGATTGTTGGCACAGTTCCAAAGGCGTTTCATCATCAGGAAAACGGACTGGTGGATATTTATGTTATGCACCGGTTTGTGTAAAGTTTG
>JAXMAC010000053.1:0-3475 GCA_046350595.1 Candidatus Brocadiaceae bacterium
TGTAAAAACCTCTTTTTTTTGTAAGTTTTTCACGGTCCCATGTACTTCTTATCGGAAGTGAAGTTTGTTTATGAGGGAAAGATTGCTTCGCTCCGCTCGCAATGACAACATGCTGTGTGCCATCAAAGAGCATAGTAACTGTCATTGCGAGGGTTTTTTCCGAAGCAATCTCCCCTTTTCATAAAGAAGAATTGGTAGCGGCGTAGCTGCGCTATGTATGTTAAGAAAATGTAATGTTAAGGTGGAGACGTAAAATTCTGCGGCCATACATGAGTATTCTAATATTGAGGAACTGTAATTAAAGTTAGTGTTTCACTGGCGAACACTACGAAATCTATGATTGGAAGGAGGATATATGAGATACATTGCCTGGTGTTTCTTTCTTTGCGCGGCAGTTTTTTCCCTACCCGTAATAACAAGCGCATTTGATATTCAGTTGACAGATAAACAAATTAAGGAGGCGACTGACTGGGGTTCAAAATATAAAGGAAAAGAGATTTTTGACAGCGATATCATAAAATCAGCCAGTTTTGGGGAGTATCCGGGCGGCGAGGGCGGGCTGGTGATGAGTAAGTATGTGAAGCTTGCCGTTGTTTCTGCCATGATGGGCTTAAAGGACAAATCCCTTACCCCTGACGACATAAAGGAAATTACAGGGTCTCCAACGTTTAACGTGGTTATCAGGACGTTTGACGATAGTATAGAAGATCCAGAAGACGTCCAGATAACATTAATTCAGGGGTCAAACAATATCTTGCCTCTTAAAAATGAATTTGGTATGAAATATAAAGATAACAGGCAGGGTGTTATTGGCGTCTTCCAATATGAAAAAGTGAACCCTCATGCGAGTACCACCGTGGAAGTAAAAACGTGGAAAAGTCTCAAAAAATATAAAATTAATTTCTCAAAGATAAAATAACATGAGCACAACGATGATAGAAAAGAAACAAAGAGGCCCAAAAAGGACATTAAGGGACAAAATATTTGATTATTCCTGTCAGACGATCGGAAAGAAAAAGACAAAATTCTTTTTTAAATTGTACGATCTGGGGAGATTCGACCTTTTTGGCAAACCCAAAGGAGCAATCGGATCTATTGATATTACAAACCGGTGCAATCTCCGCTGTAAGCATTGTTATTTTTATGCCCACGATTATGAAGAAAAGCCTGAACTTACTGACGACGAATGGATTGAAAAGCTGGAAAGTCTGAAAGAGACGGATTTTCCGTTTTATCAATGTTCCTGGATTGGCGGAGAACCTCTCCTGCGAAAGGAATTGATAGAACGTGGGATGACATACTTCAGGTCAAACCTGGTTGCCACCAACGGTACGATTGAACTACCAAACTGGCCGGATGTAAATTTTTACATATCAGTGGACGGCAAGAAAGAGATGCATGATACTATTCGGGGTAAAGGATGTCACGACAGAATTAAAAAACATGCCAGCCGACCGGAACTGAAAATTATGGTGTCCATGGTAATCAACAAGATGAATTACCAGGATATTGAGTATTTTCTTGAAGAATGGAAGGATGCCGGCGTAAAGGGATGTCTCTTCCAGATTCATACCCCCATAAAGGGCATAAAAAATGAAGACCTGTGGCCGGGATGGCAATTGCGGGATCAAATATTGGATACCTTACTCAGGCTTAAAGAAGAGAAATACGGCGATTTTATCGGTGTTCCCAGCATCGTGCTTAAATTAATGAAATCCGACAGATGTAAAGAGGTTACAAGGAACTGTCTCTTTAAAGAAGTATCCTTTTGTCTTGACCCGCAGGGGCAGGTTAAAAAGCCTTGTATGATGGGTCCCCAGGCCGACTGCTTACGATGCGGGTGCGTGCTTCCTTTTCATATGTGGGCGCTGGATGACAAGTGGCTTATGGCACGGGAATTCTTCATGTCGCTCAGGTATAAGATGGGTAAAAGAGTCCTGAGATAAGCACATATCTCGTTTTCGTCACCTGAGTGCCTTTGCCCATCCAATGCTCATTCTTCCGTACAAGAGAGAATCCGTAACTTAAGGTCATTATAATCACCAACGTAAATTGAACAACCTTTCTCAGTTTTATGGCATGAGTTGATAAGGTGGGGTCGGTAATACGATAGATAAGGATGCCCTTTGCTGCACAAAATCCAATAATGGGGATATAAAGGTATCTATCTGCCATAATCGTATGAATCGGGATAATGTTCATGACGGGAAGTAACGTGATAAAAAACCATGCCATCCACCCGGCAAATATATTCCTGGATTTACATAAACAAGTAAAAATAATAAAGATAGAGATCAGGAACGCCACGGAGAGCATAAATGCCCATTCAAGGGGGGTCTTTGTAATATGAATCATAAAATCAGGGTGAAGATTATATGGAAAGAATGATAGTTTGACATAAGACGCCAGAATCTTGACCATGATAACTACGTTAGGCCAGAAACCTCCGGGCAGATATGCACCTTTTACCTCAACGCTCCGCATGATAAAAGATCTGAGTAGAAGAAAAAGCAGGGCAATCGCCATATACCCGATGTACAGGCCCTTCAATCTTCTTCCCATACCCTGGCGAATATTCTGTCCAGAAAATATCACCAACAAAGGTAATAAGGCAGGAAGGGTTATTGCCATTTCCTTCGAAAAAAGGGCGCATATATAGGCAAGGAGAGAGATCGGGTAATAGAGGGCAAACCGCTTTTTTTGACTAATTTCTATTGAATCGGCTTTTATAAAATAAATGAGAGAAATCAGGAGAAAGAGCGCACACAAAATATCGCTTCGATATGCAACAACATTCACTGTCTCCAAAAGTACCGGATGGGTGACAAAAAACAATACCGAAAGGATGATCACCTGTTTATTCCGGATAATAAGACTGAGGAAGATATAAAAAAGCGCCGAATTTATCGTGTGGAATATAACATTCGTCACATGAAAGCCAATGGGATTTAAACGACAGATAGCGTAGTCAATAAAGTATGAAATGGTGACAATTGGGCGATAACTCGTCTCACCGGAAATCAGGAAATACTCCCTGGTAAAAACTTTCGGAAAATACTTCCACTCCCTGAGGAAGGTATTCTGCACAATCACCCTGAGATCGTCACGGGTAAATGCCCCGTACCATGCATTGAAATAAAGCAAAAAGAAAAATAAGGGGATTAAAACGAGAATACAAATGAAAATGGGACTTTCGTTATATCTTGATCTGTTTTTTATCATAAAATACAAATCCCCCTACACCACCCTCTGTTCGAGGGGATATAGGGGGATTAAAGAAACAACCTGTTAAATAAAGAAAAACTTACCTTACGAAGAAACACCTTGATTAGAACATATAGGCAAAATCAATTGCCGTTGTGAGTTCATTATCATAACCAGCGAATATGTCTTTATCAGCCTTATCGTAACGAACTTCTGGTCTTACAAGGAGATTCTCTCGGATCTTAATATTGGTTGTTAAGGTAACTTCCCA
>JAXMAC010000053.1:3575-23506 GCA_046350595.1 Candidatus Brocadiaceae bacterium
CCAAAATCGGCGTTAAGGTTAAACGTTGTCTTTTCAAACACCTTGATTGAATAAATGAGATCCCAGAAGTGACGATAATCGCCGTTATCATCCGCCTGCTCCGGACCATGACTCCCGTTCACAATGAAATTACTATTCTGCCCTATCTTCCAGTTAAATTGGTATCCAGCGGTCTTCCCTTTATTGTTATCCACAAAGGTATCCCAACCATTTACAAAATATCCCGTTGCAGTCAAACAGTCGAGTACCGGGTAGCTCATAGATATACCAGTGTTGGTAAATGCAATTGCATTTTGATACAAAAGTGAACGGGAGAAGTTGGGATTATCAACACTTTCCCAGAGTTCAGCTCCAATCCAGGTGGCGAACTTACCGACCTTAAAGTCCAATCCCTTACCAATGGGAGCCTTATAGGTTACAAAGCCCTGGCTGATAGTAAAATCCTGACTACCGCCCCCATCAACACGGGTACCTGTTTCATCGGGTACAAAGCTTAACCTTCTGGCGATTTCACCGTAGTTTGTCGTAAAGCCAAAACCAACAGGGTCTTTGTCGGTAGAAGGTTTAAAAACAGATATTTCCACGTTATCCAGGGTAAACGAGTTGTCTTCCCTGTCAAATGCCCTTACATCTACCCACCCGTTTTGGTCACGGTTAGGACTGGGACCACCTAAATTATTGTCCGGCCTTGAAAAATTGTAACTATAATACGTATCCACAAAACCGCTCAATTCAATACTCTTGAAGAAGTTTGCCAGCTTACCTTCTTCCTCTGCCGGGGCTACCGCAGGCGCTTGCTCATCTGCAAAGATCGGAGCTGTAAAACTAGCCATGGTACAGGCCAAAAATCCAGCTATCCCCCAACTGTATAATTTCTTCATTATTAACATCCTCCTGTTCAAAAGACCTATCATTTACACTTACTTACAAAATTAAAAACCAGCTTAAACTAAAAAAACATACAATGTGAAATAAATTTTATAGTAAGTATACCTCCTTTCCTTGCTCTTTAACTACAGAAGTTCTCTTTATCGCCTTTGTGGATTGATACCCTTATGGTTTACACTGACAATAACACATAGAACCAATCCTCGCAAAAAGAATACCTCGGTATGTATTTCTATAGTATATATAAATAATTTATTTGTACTAAACCATGAGGTGAACAAAAAAACATATCTTTAACTATATACATGTCAACATATTATAAAATCTATCCTATCGAAACCGGGGTATACGTACGTAGTTGTTATTTCAATAAAATGGATTTATGGCATTCTTTCCGTTTGTTTTTTTGGCACAGATGGGATGTTTTGGCTCATTTGGCACATATACCCTATCAAGTCAGCATTTTATATTTGCATAGACGTTTGTCAATAAAAATCTTTAATATTTTACCAGTACTTCAATAATTTTCATGATTTTTCTTGATTTTAATTATTTAATTACTACAATTGCTGAAATTTTATGTATTTGAAGTAGATATCTATAAATGTGTCTTAATTTGAGCTTATGGCAAGTAGCAATTTCTCCATAAGGCTTGCGGATTTAATTTTGAGATAATCACAATTCAAGGAGGAAAAACAATGGCATTGGATCCCACCAAGCATGCAGATTGGGAAATAGCAGAAGACTCAGAAATCCGAATGAAAACGGTGTATCAGTTGGGTGAAGAATTAGGCCTTGAAAAAGAAGAATTGCTTCCCCACGGACATTACGTGGCAAAAGTCGACTTCAACAAGGTTTTAAAACGGGTAGGAAAAAAGCCCGACGGAAAGTTCATTGATGTAACTGCCATAACTCCGACTCCTCTCGGCGAGGGAAAATCTACTACTACTATGGGTCTGGTACAGGGGTTGGGGAAGAGGCAAAAAAATGTAATCGGAACAATTCGCCAGCCATCTGGCGGACCTACCATGAACATTAAGGGTTCTGCTGCCGGCGGTGGTCTTTCACAATGTATTCCTTTAACTCCGTTCTCGCTCGGATTAACCGGCGACATTAATGCCATAATGAATGCTCATAATCTGGCCATGGTTGCCCTTACTTCCAGGATACAACACGAATTTAATTATGACGACGAGAGGCTTGCAAAAAGCAATCTCAAACGTCTTGATATTGACACGGACAGAATTGAAATAAAGTGGATTATCGATTTCTGTGCTCAGGCATTGAGAAAAATTATTATCGGCATCGGCAGCAGAATGGATGGTTTCATGATGGAGTCCGGGTTTGCAATAGCTGTATCCTCTGAACTTATGGCAATCCTTGCAGTAGCCAAAGATTTAAAAGATATGAGAGAGAGGATCGGCAGGATGGTTGTTGCTTACGATAAAAAAGGCAAACCAATAACGACGACCGATCTTGAAGTGGCCGGCGCTATGACCGCATGGATGGTCGAAGCTGTAAACCCGAATCTTATGCAAACCATTGAAGGCCAGCCAGTATTCGTTCATGCGGGTCCTTTTGCCAATATTGCCATTGGTCAATCTTCAATTATTGCAGACAGAATTGCCTTAAAACTCGGTGATTATGCTGTGACCGAATCAGGATTCGGGGCAGATATTGGATTTGAAAAATTCTGGAACTTAAAATGCCGTTATTCAGGACATCGTCCAAATGCAGCGGTCATTGTTACTACCGTGCGTGGCATGAAATGCCACGGCGGCGCTCCTATTCCAGTACCCGGACGTCCCTTAGACGAATGTTATAAAAAGGAAAATGTAGCATGGGTAGAAAAGGGAACGGAAAATCTTGTACATCATATTGAGACGGTAAGGAAGGCTGGAATTAATCCCGTGGTTTGTATCAATCATTTCCATACCGATACAGATGCCGAAATTAAAGTAATTCGAAAAATAGCAGATGCGGCTGGTGCCCGTGTTGCCGTGTCGAAACACTGGCTCAAAGGGGGAGAGGGTGCCCTTGAACTGGCAGATGCAGTAATCGACGCATGCAACCATCCAACGAATTTTAAATTCCTCTATGAGCTAACCACTCCTCTAAAGGCGCGTATCGAAACAATTGCAAAAGAAGTATATGGCGCTGATGGCGTTGATTTTACACCAGAGGCAATGAATAAAATCAAATTACTGGATAGCGACCCCGATATTTCAAAAATGGGCACATGCATGGTAAAGACGCATCTTTCCATCACAGACAATCCAAATTTAAAAGGCGCTCCAAAGGGCTGGAGATTGCGCATTAAGGATGTATTGACCTTCAAAGGCGCAGGATTTGTGGTACCCATGGCGGGAGATATTAAACTCATGCCGGGAACAAGCTCTGACCCTGCATTCCGCCGTGTGGATGTTGATGTGAATACTGGAAAGGTAAAGGGAGTTTTCTAATCACCAACAACATAACGCAGCAAAGCCGCAACCAATACTCTTGTGAAAGCGGTGAGATTGCTTCGGAAGAGACCCTCGCAAAGACACTGACAATGCACTTTGATGGCACACTGCACGTTGTCATTGCGAGCGGAGCGAAGCAATCTTTCTCTCATAAACAAACTTTACCTCCTGATAGCGGGTGAATGGGGTTGTAAAAAACTTACAAAAAAGAAGTGTATTATAGAGTAATACTATAAACACAGAAGCTGCCGTTCATAAATAAAGGCTGTTGGACTTCAGAGTTCAACAGCCTTATTTGTTATTTTTTTAATTTACCAAAAACATTTTATAAATATTTGAGCCATTTATTATTATTTGCCATAAAAAAGTTCACGAAATCGAATTTATTACCCATCTCAGGTAAACAATTGCAACATTACCTTGACTTATACATATATATTTGCGTAAAATAATCCGATATTTACATTTTGCTAAAGCCTATTTAAATATTATTTCTGATACAAAACTATGAGCTTCTTAACTAAAATATTTGGAACATCCAACGATAGATATTTAAAAAAAATCAAACCTATTGTAGACCATATAAATTCCCTCGAACCAAAGATGATGGCGCTTACCGACGCTGAAGTCCGTCAAAAAACGGATGCATTAAAAGAAAGATTTTCAAAAGGAGAAACCCTCGATGAGCTTTTGCCAGAAGCATTTGCCACGGTAAGAGAAGCGAGCCGAAGAATTCTGCTTGCCCCAAATCCAGATAGCCCCAACCGTACCATGAGGCATTTTGATGTTCAGCTCATCGGTGGTATCGCTTTACATCAGGGGAAGATCGCCGAAATGGCGACAGGTGAAGGAAAGACCCTCGTAGCCACCCTGCCGGCATATTTGAACGCACTAACGGGAAAAGGCGTCCATGTAGTTACCGTTAATGACTATCTGGCAAAACGCGACAGGGACTGGATGTCGCCCCTCTTTGAATTCCTGGGTTTAAAAGCCGGGACTATTCAGGCAAATCAGGGTTACGAAGAGAAGAAGGCTGCTTATTTATGTGATATTACCTACGGAACAAATAACGAATTTGGTTTCGACTACCTTCGCGACAATATGAGGGTCAGGGTGGAAGAGCAGGTTCAAATCAGCCGGGGGCTCAATTATGCTATCGTTGACGAGGTCGATAGCATTTTAATTGACGAGGCGCGTACCCCCCTCATTATTTCCGGTCCTTCTGAAGAATCTACAGAAAAGTATTACATCGCCGATAAGATTGCCAGACGTTTAAAACCAGAAAAACATTTTGAGATAAAAGAAAAAGAACGGTCGGTGCACCTGCACGAAGAAGGCATCGAAGAGGTTGAAAAACAACTCAACGTAGACAGTATTTACACCGGCGCCAATATGGAATGGCCTCATTATATAGAACAGGCGCTCCGTGCCCATTTTCTCTTTAAAAACGACAAAGATTATATTGTCAAAAACGGCGAGGTAATTATTGTAGACGAATTTACCGGCCGTTTAATGGAAGGTCGTGTATGGAGTGACGGATTGCATCAGGCGGTACAGGCAAAAGAACATCAGCGCATAAAAGAAGAAAATCAAACCCTTGCCACCATCACCCTCCAGAATTTTTACCGATTATACAAAAAACTTGCAGGGATGACCGGTACGGCAATGACAGAGGCCGCGGAGTTTGACAAGATATACAAACTTGAAGTCGCTTCAATACCCACCAACAAGCCCATGCATCGTACCAATTTCCCTGACCGTGTGTACCGAACGGAAAAAGAAAAGTTTATTGCCATTATTCAGGAAATTGCGGAAGTGCACAAACAAGGCAGGCCGGTGCTGGTTGGAACGGTATCTATTGAAAAATCCGAATTGATCCATGAATTGCTGATGAGATCGGGTATTGAACATGAGGTCTTAAACGCCAAACATCATGAACGTGAAGCACATATTGTTGCAAAGGCCGGTCAGCGTGGAAACGTTACCATTGCAACCAATATGGCAGGCCGTGGCACAGATATCGTCCTTGGCGAAGGCGTGGCAACCCTTGGCGGTCTCCATATTATTGGCACTGAAAGGCATGAGGCAAGGCGTATCGATAACCAGCTTCGTGGCCGTGCAGGACGTCAGGGCGATCCGGGTTCATCCCGATTCTATGTATCGCTCCAGGATGATTTGATGAGGATTTTTGCCTCTGAACGTGTCAGTTCCCTTTTAAAGATGTTCGGTATGGAAGAAGGTATGGCTATCGAACACTCCATGGTCACAAAATCCATCGAAAGAGCGCAAAAAAAAGTAGAGGAACACAACTTTGAAATCAGAAAGCATCTGCTCGAATATGACGAAGTCATGGACGAACAGAGGAAAACTATTTATGGCATGAGGCAAAATGTACTGGAAGGGAAAAATCTCCGTGAATACATCGCACGAATGTTCGAAGACAGTATCCAGGAAATGGTACATTTTGCTTATAATGTAAAAAAGGGCAACGAGGAAGCAGAGGACAATCAATTCGATCTCACTGCATGGTTTAAGCTGAAATTTGGCCTGGAAGCCGATTTAAATGAAGTTGAGGAAAAAACGCCCCGGAACGTGGAAGAATATCTGATTAAAAAGGCGATAGAGGCGTACGAGGTAAAGGAAAATACCATTGGCAAGCAGGAGATGGAAACGATTGCCCAGATACTTTTACTGGAAAAGATCGATATAAAATGGAAAGACCATCTCTATGCGATGGACCATTTGAGATCGGGTATCGGCCTCCGTGGTTATGCCCAGTTAGATCCCAAGATCGAATATAGAAGAGAGGCACTGGCTATGTTTGAAAGCATGAACCTTTCGATCCGGGATGAAGTAAGCGACCTCATATTTAAATTACAGCCTATAAAGGAATCGGAGAGAAAAGAGGTATTTCATCCCGATCACTATGTCCATCAGGAAGTCTCAGGATTAAGCGCCATACATGAATCTCCAGAGGCGGTGAGTGCACAGACTACAAATGTGAATACTGAAGAGCAAGCGGAAAAAAAACCTGAACCCATTAAAGTTGGCATCAAGGTGGGGAGAAACCAGCCCTGTATATGCGGCAGTGGTAAAAAATTCAAGCAATGTTGTGGAAGAGCGACATAATTCATTGTGTTTACCTCTCAATACTTCGAGTGCAGATAAGAGTTCTAAAATCACGCCACGTTCATGTCTATCATTTTTGATGCTGCTTATCTCGCAGCGCTCGTCTGTGGGTCTCCATATTTTCTCTTGAAACTTGCAACCAGTGACCGGTACCGTTCTGGTCTGGCACAACGGCTGGGATGGCTCAATGCAAAACACGAGGAAATGCCCTGTATATGGATTCACGGCGCATCAGTAGGGGAAATTTTAACGGTAAAAGCGCTTGTAAAATCTCTTGAAAAAGAGTTTAATAAGGTAAATATTGTACTATCTGCCAATACAAATACCGGATTGGCTGTAGCTGAAAAATGTTATCGTGATAAAAATGTCTTTTATTTTCCGCTCGACCTGAGCTGGGTGGTTGATAAGGTACTCCGTACCATAAACCCCGTTTGCATAATCCTTATTGAATTAGAAGTATGGCCAAATTTTTTGATTGAAACGGCAAAAAAACATATCCCCGTGGTACTCTTGAATGCAAGGATATCAGAGAAATCCCTCCGGTGGTATCGTGTGTTAGGTAAGGTTTCGCCAATATTCCTGGAAAGTGTAACCAGAAAGGAAAATATTTTTTGCGCAAGAACTGATGTGGATGCAGCACGGCTTAAAAACCTGGGGATATCCGAAGCGCAAATCAATGTTACCGGTAATATGAAATACGATAACATTGTGACTTCAATTCCTGAAGACACACAGAAACGGTTGCATTTCCTATTTGAGATATGTAATGGCGATAAGGTTATTGTCTGTGGAAGTACCCATGAGGGTGAAGAAACTATCATTCTTAAGGTTTTCAAACAATTACAGGAGAAGTTTAATAAATTACGATTAATTTTGGCGCCGCGACACATCGAAAGGGTTTCGGATGTAATTAAGCAGATAGAATCTGCCGGACTTCGTTGCGTGAGAAAGACATCGCTTGATAAAGGAAACACTATCGGTGGACAAAAATACGAAACCGTTATTCTTCTCGATACCGTAGGAGAATTGCTTCCTGTGTATAGTGTTGCCGATTGTGTGTTCGTCGGAAAAAGCCTCGTTCCTCAGGGCGGTCAAAACATGATGGAACCTGCGGGAATGGCTAAGCCAATTATCGTTGGCCCGCACACCTTTAATTTTCAGGAAGAAATGCGGTTACTCCACACGGCGGGCGCCATAAAAATTGTACAGAATGAACAGTCACTCTTCACTGAAATAGTAGCTTTATTCGAGCGCCCGGATGTTGCCCGTGAAATGGGCAAAAAGGCACAGGCAGTTGTTGTAAAACAGCAGGGCGCTACAGAACGTAATGTGGATGTATTAAGAAAATTTTTATTTAAGGAGAGGGCAGTATTCGTATGAAAAAAGGAAGGCATTTATTTACCTCAGAATCGGTATCGATGGGACATCCGGATAAGGTAGCTGACCAGATATCAGACGCCGTCCTGGATGCCATGCTTGAACAGGATCCCGCAAGCAGGGTGGCATGTGAAACCCTGGTAACAACAGGCGTGGCCTTTGTTGCAGGCGAATTCACGACCAAGGCAAATGTAAACGTATCTGATATCGTAAGAAACACGATAAAGGAAATTGGCTATACGGACGCCTCGATGGGATTTGATTACAACTCATGTGCAGTTATTACCAGCATTGGAAAACAGTCCCCCGATATTTCTCAGGGTGTAACCGAAGGAGAAGGTCTTCATAAGGACCAGGGCGCTGGTGACCAGGGAATGATGTTTGGCTATGCATGTAACGACACACCAGAACTGATGCCGCTTCCCATCATGCTGGCGCATAGAATTATTATTAAGCATGCAGAGTTAAGGCAAAAAGGGACGTTGAAATATTTACGGCCGGACGCAAAATCACAGGTAACGGTAGAATTTCAGGACCATAAGCCTGTAAGGGTGCATACCGTGGTTATCTCTACCCAGCATGCCCCTGATGTAAAATACGAAACCATCAAAGAGGATATGATTGAAAAAGTCGCCAAACAGGTAATCCCGGCGCATTTATTGGATAGTAAAACCATTTATCATATAAATCCAACCGGACGTTTTGTCATTGGCGGACCCCAGGGAGACTGCGGTTTGACAGGGCGAAAGATCATTGTCGATTCCTACGGCGGGTGGGGACGTCATGGCGGCGGCGCCTTTTCGGGAAAGGACCCAACGAAGGTTGACCGAAGCGCCTGCTATGCCGCCAGACACATGGCAAAAAATATTGTTGCCGCTGGTTTGGCGGACCGATGCGAGGTGCAAGTCGCGTATGCAATCGGCGTGGCGAAACCTCTGGCTCTCCACATTACCACTGAAGGCACGGGAAAGCTGACTGATGAAAAACTCACCGAGGTTTGCGAGAAGGTATTTGACATGACGCCAAGGGGTATTATTGACCGGTTAAAACTCAGAAGGCCGGTCTATAAGATTACCGCCCGTCACGGTCATTTTGGCCGCCCTGAGGACTCATTTACCTGGGAAAAGACAGACATGGTTGACGCCCTGCGCAAGGCTGCGGGTATTTAAAACTGTTTTATTATTCACCGCAGAGGGCGCAAAGAACGCAGAGAAAAAGCAGGAAGATGAGAAAGTGGAAAATGGGGAGCGGGGAAATTTAACCTCACAGTCCCTTAGAGTCTGTGCAAAAAGTCGAGTTTTAGGTGTCATTGCGACCGAAGCGAAGCAATCTTTCTCTCATTATAATAATTCCAGGAGGTTGCTTTGGAAAAAACCTTCGCAAAGACACGATGATTGACTTTTTGCATAGGCTCCTTAACTTCCCCCTGCTCTTTCCTGACTTCTCTGTGACCTCTGCGTTCTCTGCGGTGAGTTAAACATTTAAAAAAATGCTGACAAAACGGTAATTGATTTTTTTGAGACTGAACAGGTGGATGTTGCATTTTTAAATGAGGCGTCTCCCCTCCTGGTCTCAAACAATACCGGGAAACTAAAAAATTTCGTAAACTGAAGGAAGATTTGTTAAAGAAATCTCTGGAAAAAATCGGATGAGTTGGCATCCTGAAGACAAAGAAATCTTTGGAAAAAAATCAAATGAAATTACTATGATGAAAAAAAGGTTTTGAATTAAGCTGAATATGATAAAAGTATCTCAAAATTTTAGCATACATGAAAACCGAATATAAAGATGAAGTGGTTTAAAAAAGACGAATCTTAAAGATATCTCAATTTAATTAACAAAGAAAGGGACATTCATGAACGGTGACATTAAAGACATAAATTTAGCATCTCACGGAAAAAAGCGTATCGAATGGGCAAGCAATGACATGCCTGTGCTGACCCAGATAAAAGAAAGGTTTGAAAAGGAAAAACCATTAAAAGGCATGAAGATGTCGGCATGTCTTCATGTAACGGCAGAAACCGCAAATCTGGTGAGGACACTCAAGGCTGGCGGCGCAGACGTTGTCCTGTGCGCTTCTAATCCTTTATCAACCCAGGACGATGTTGCTGCCGCTCTTGTGAAAGACTACGGTATTCCCGTCTTCGCTATTAAAGGAGAAGATAACACAACCTATTACAAACATATCACCTCGGCGCTGGACCATAAACCAACAATCACCATGGACGATGGCGCAGACCTGGTCTCTGCCATCCACAAGGACAGAAAAGAACTTATTCCCCAAATCATGGGGAGCATGGAAGAAACAACGACAGGCGTAATACGGCTAAAAGCCATGGAGAAAGATGGCTCTCTCAAAATACCGGTAATCGCCGTAAACGATGCCGACACCAAGCACCTTTTCGATAATCGGTATGGAACCGGCCAATCAACCCTTGACGGAATCATCAGGGCAACGGACGTCTTAATTGCCGGCAAAACAGTTGTTGTCGCCGGTTATGGCTGGTGTGGAAAGGGATTTGCCATGCGCGCAAAAGGCATGGGCGCAAACGTTGTGGTTACGGAAATAGACCCGGTAAAATCACTGGAGGCAGCAATGGACGGTTACAGGGTAATGCCGATGAGCGAAGCCGCTAAAATTGGCGACCTCTTCTGCACCGTCACAGGCAACATGCATGTAATCAGGAAAGAACACTTTGAAGTCATGAAACACGGCGCATTAGTTTGCAATTCTGGCCATTTCAATGTAGAGATTGACATTGGCGCATTGGAATCTCTGTCAACAAAGGTCAGCAAAGGCGTTCGTAATTTCGTAGACCAATATGTTCTCAAAAATGGCAGGTCGATATATCTTCTGGGAGAGGGACGTCTCATTAACCTCGCCGCTGCGGAAGGCCATCCGGCATGTGTTATGGATATGAGCTTTGCGACTCAGGCATTAGCCACAGAATATGTAGTAAAAAACAAGGGCAAATTTGCTGCGAAGGTTTACGAAGTGCCAAAGGAGATAGACGAATGGGTAGCCAGCCTTAAATTGAAATCCATGGGCATTGCCATAGATATCCTTACAAAAGAGCAGGAAAAGTATCTTGCTTCATGGGAGGAAGGCACCTAACAAAAAAGCCAGACCTAGCGAAGTTTTTGTCGTCCTAAATCACAAATACCAAGTTCCAAATCTCAGTGAATTCAAATTTGAAACTAGGAAGGTAAAATATTTGATAGACTGGCAACAAAATAAGGTTAAGGTACGCAATTAATATGGCTATAATAAAACCATTTCAGGGAATTCGGTATAACTCAGGTTTGATCAAGGACATCGCTTCAGTGGTAACACCGCCGTACGATGTCATTTCTCCGCAAGATCAGGAGGGGTATTATCAAAAACATCCCAACAACATAATCCGGATTGATTTCGGAAAGGAATTGCCCGGAGACAATGAACAATCCAATAAGTATACCCGCGCCGCTGAATTCCTGAGAAACTGGATAAAGGAAGGAATTCTCAAACGGGAAGACACGCCGGCTATTTATATCTACGATCAGGAATTCACTGCCAAAGATAAAACATTTGTTCGGCGAGGTTTTATTTCTCTGGTAAAACTGGAGCCTTTCGATAAAGGACATATTTATCCCCACGAACAAACACTCTCCGGCCCAAAGGTAGACCGTTTGAAACTCATGCAGTCGTGCCATGCAAATATCAGTTCTATTTTCGCCCTTTTTCCTGACGAAAACAGCGCCATTGATACCTATCTATCAAAAGCAACCACTGCAAAGCCGGAACTGGATTTTGTTGATAACTCAGGAGTAAAAAACAAACTCTGGGCGCTGAAGGATAAAGAGGCGGTCAGTACCCTGTCAACGCTCATGAAGGAAAAACCACTCTTTATCGCAGATGGACATCACCGCTATGAAACAGCGCTGGTGTATCAGGAACAGACACGCAGAGCAAACGGATGGACTGGCGGCGATCTACCCCTCGATTATGTCATGATGGTGTGCGTATCTATGAATAATCCGGGGCTTCAGATACTTCCCACTCACCGATTGGTGCGGAATATAAAAAATTACCCTTTAGATACTATTCTTACTTCGTTAAAAGAATCATTCCGTGTCGAATGTATTGGCAAGGGCGGTAACGCAGGTGAGTTTCTTTCCGTTCTTAATAAAGAAACAAAAGAGCCTGTATTTGTCATGTATGCCGGCAAAGAAGACGCTTACTATAAACTACAGCCAAACAATGCAGCCATAATCGAATCGGTATTTGCCAACAACCATCCCGAATGGAAACATCTGGACGCAGGAATACTCCACGGCATGATTATAGAAAGGATACTCGGTATAAACGCTGCGCAGGGAAATGACAAAAACGCAGTAATTTATGTAAAAGATGAGAAAGAGGCTGTATCGCAGGTAAAAGCAGGCAACTATCAACTTGCATTCTTCATGAAACCAACCCTCATCGGGCAGGTAAAAGAAATCGCCATGAAACGCAAGGTCATGCCCCCAAAATCAACATATTTTTACCCAAAGCTCATAACAGGCATTGTCATCAACAGCCTGAGTTAGACACTTTTGGTAATTTTTATGAAACATTCGATCCCAAGGCTCACAAAAGGACATGAAAATACATCTCCCTCCCTTAATCCCGCCCATCAAGGGAGGGAAAGTACCCTCGCCCCTTGCGGGAGAGGGTCTGGGTAAGGGGTATTTTTGTACCAATAACCATACAAAAAACGAAAATACTTCATCACTAAATCCACATTGATTGTCTTTAGACTCAATGAAAAAAGGGAGGTATAAATTGCCTCCCTTTTTAAGGACAAATTTCATTTCAGGTGTTTGGTGATGATTTATGGTCATTGCCGGAAGAACTCAATAAAGCGCTGGCGGGATAAAAATTTTATGCGTTGCCACCAGGTGTACTAATTTGTACAATCACGTACTAAATAAGGTACTGAAAGGAGTCCAAATATGAATACTATTGCCAGCACAGGATATTAAAAGACGGGGAATCAGCGCAGTTGGCGAAGCCTTAAAAAATGGGCCAGTCCATGTGGTCAAAAACAATCAGCCCCGGTATGTTGTGCTTTCCGAGGAACACTATCGGGAATTGATTGAAGCGGAAGACGAGACATATATTGCCCGGCGTGCGTGCGTCGCTTGAGGATGTAAAAGGCAGGCAGGGTAAAACGGGGCACTGCCGAAGACCTGATCAGGGAGTTGGGGCTCGAAGATTGAGCATGTACCGGTTAGTATGGACTGCTCACTTCATGCGCTCAGCGAAAAAGTTCAAAAAGCGCCATCCTGAACTGAGAACAAAACTTGCCGGTGTCCTGCGCGATCTCGAAAAAGACCCTTTCCAACCCCACCTGAAATACCACCGTCCCGGTGGAAAGCCTGAAGGCATTCAGGCAGTAAGCATAACTAACAAACAGAGAATATCTTTGACGATCGTCATAGCTAAAAAAGAGATAACCCTTCTTGATATCGGTACGCATGATGAAATATACAGAAGAAAATAACCAGGATGGACGCAGAGTCGTCACGAGCAAGGAAAAACGACAAAGTGGCGGATGGGATACGCTCGTTAAGAGCCTGAATAAATTCTCGGACGACTTTATGTCAACAGGGCGGTCTCAGAAGCAAATAAAAAGAAAAGTAACAATTCAGACCACAGCAGAGAACGCCAAGATCGCAGAGGTTATATTCCTGGTAAAAATCCAAATATCGAAATCCGAAATTCAAAACAAATCCATAATCCGGTTATTAAACACCAAAAACGTTTTGTATTTTAATTGAATTTATTGAAGCTATTTCGAATTTCGTGCTTCGGATTTCGTATTTTCCGACCCGTTGTTTTCTCTGCGCCCTCTGCGGTGAACTATTGCTTTTATGATTGCAGAAAAGTGATATTTGCACTAAAATAGGCACAGTATACTTTATATATGTAGGGTAAAATGTCATTTTAGAGGTCAATTATGAGACAATTTTTTGATCAATCTGAGGTTCTTGGTGTCCTCCACGGGTTTAACCCATGGTGGTCTGGCTGGTCGTATGCCTGCCCTGGTTTCAGAAGGCTTGCTTTTGAGCCATGCCGGAATTATCTTGAGGATACCTTCCTGCGGAGAGCCATCCTTTTGTCGGGGCCGCGCCGGGTTGGAAAGACTACAATTTTATTGCAGATTGCTGACTACCTGATAAAGAAGGGAAACGATCCTAAGGGCGTCTTCTATATTAGCCTTGATCACCCGATGATAAAACTTCTCAGTCTGCAAAAGATCCTTGATCTTTATAATGACTCTATTTATCAGAAAGGGAAGGAAACTTTTCTGCTTCTTGACGAAATTCAATATTCAAAGGAATGGGAAACAGAAATCAAGCTTCTTATTGACCATCATCCCGGTTTTCGTATACTTGCCACAGGTTCTGCAAGTGTAGTGCATCGTGAGCGCCTTGCCGAGAGCGGAGTGGGCAGATGGATAACCGTTCCGATCCCGACCCTTTCCTTTTATGATTTCGTTCAAATTCTTTGTGAGAAAGTTCCTGAGATTCCTGATGCTTTGAAACCATCTGATCTTTTTTCGGCCCCTCAAAACGAGCTTGTGAATCTCGCTCATCGTTTTCGAAGGCTTCTTCCTTTTTTTCAGCAGTATTTACTTGTCGGGGGCTTTCCTGAAACTGCCACATTGAAAAATATAAATCTTTGCCAAAGGCTCCTCCGGGAAGATGTGGTGGAGAGGGTGCTGAAAAGGGATATGACTGCGCTGTTCGGAGTCAGAAACATCAACGAACTTGAAAAGCTATTTATCTATTTATGCCTGCACAGCGGCGGCATTGTCGCACTAAAAACCTGCGCCGATGCGCTCGGAACATCACCTACAACGGTGGCGAATCACCTCACACTGCTTGAGCAAGCCAATTTGATTTATCGGCTGCTTCCCGCAGAGTCGGGCGGGAAAAAAATTCTGAGGGCAAGGAACAAGTATTACCTTGTTGATGCCGCATTGAGAAATGCGGTTCTGCTCCGGGGAGAGGAGATACTTACTAATCCTGAGGAGATGGGGGTAATAGCCGAGACTACAGTGCATCGTCACCTGTATTCATTCTATTATCGGGATGTCCCTGAAATAGTCTACTGGCGGGATCCGGCAACAGACAAGGAAGTGGATATTATCGTAAGAAGTCCAAAATACCTTATTCCTTTCGAGGTCAAGTACCGGGAGCATCCGAAGTTGAGCTCGACCAGCGGACTTGTTGCCTATTGTCGGCTTGAAAAAAAGGTTAAACGTGCATACTGGGTAACAAAACAGGATAGCGATTTTGGAGCTACAACCTTCGAGGGATTAGAGGATGAACATGGCGAACAAACCCAGTTCCTCAAGATACCGGCACACATCCTCTGTTACCTGCTCGGACAGGCGGAGAGACTGCTTTGGAAATAATTAAGACCCTGTTGCAGCAAAGCTGCAACTACAAGTCCCCTCTATCAAGAGGGGATTTATGGGGTGTGTTTAAAAAAAACAGTCTCCTTTCATTTCTTTGTGCTCTTTGTGTCTGTGGTTCGAAAAAATTTCCGAAAAAAGTGACCGTTTACTTTTTAGAAGTAACAATATACCCTTTTGACATGCCTGGTTAAATCTGCTATCATCGAGCCAAAACGGTAATCACGGGAGGCTATATGGTATGTACTCAAATTCAATTGACAGAAGAACAGGTAAAGGCATTAAAAAATTGCACTATCCCGGCGTCTATCTGTTGCAGAGATCGTAAGGCAAGCAGTCGATACCGTTAACCGGACCAACACAATGGTTGACATCGAAGAAAGACGGAAAAGGGCTATTGATATCGTGGGTAGATTCAGTTCCGGCAAACGTGACATTTCAAGGAAACACGATATATATCTTGCAGAGGCATTCGGTAAATGAGAATTTTTATTGATTGCATAAGTTTCGAAATTATGCGCAATTCAGGAATTAAAACCGTTTTTACTTTTGATTCCCATTTTGAAGAACAGGGTTTTCATTGTATTCCTTAAATACTTGATTCATTGTTCTCGGCAGTCGGGGCAGGGAGACAATCATTCGCAAATAGGATTATTTTCTCAAGCGAATTTTTTCCTAAAATATCTGTTCTCTATATGTACCTTGGAAAAATGTAAAATGTTTATACCTGAAAATTTCTTTTTACAAAGGTAGACTCAAAAAGGATATAACCCTCATTGGGTTCCCGTATGACGACAAGTGGGGGCAAGTACTGAAATTGCTTTTAATGTAAAAGGACGTGAATAATTCGATTTTTTGGGTTTTCGCTTTACTCAACACGACCTACACAACTGCAATGAGATGAACAAAAGTTTTGATGAAACAAAAAGGGAACGTGATATAATAAGGCAAATAGCAATGGACGTATTGTACCGAGTTGGTGGACTAAGCGGAACTGAGATAGGAGAAATGATGGGGGGAGACTATAGTACTGTGAGCCAAGGGAGAAAAAGATTACGAGAAAAACTGAAAAGCGACAAGCATCTCGCTCAGATTATCAAAAGAGTTGAAGCAGATTTATCAATAATAAAGATTTGGCCCCTTTTCTTCCTACGCCAGTTCACGACTCTACCTACTTCTTTTGCCTTAAGAATCGTTTGCTGCCAATCAAACGAAAAAAATAATTGATGGCAATAGAGAATTATCATTCTAAATGGGAGGTAAAATGGTCGAATTACAAAGCATTACAGCATCAAATGTAGGTATTATACATCTATCCGACATCCACCTTTCAGATAAAATAAATCCCCTCCAAGAAAAAGGGGAACTGCTCTTTCGCGCATTGAAAGATGACTTCTCAAATTGCTTATTTATATATATTGTAGTAAGTGGTGATATTGTCAATACAGGAAAGGAATCCGAGTACAAAGTTGCTCTAACATTCTTCACAGAGCTTTTAGGACATCTGAAGAAAAGGTATAGTTCAACACAATTCAGATTCGTTTTTGTTCCAGGAAATCACGATTGCAATTTTAATTTAGATAAACAAGTCAGAATTAACACCATTAAGAATATCAATCATGAGTCCATTGGTAATGATGACAGCGTCCTCAAAATGTGTTTGGAAATTCAGTCAGATTTTTGGAATTTCTATAGTCTTTTTCACAATAATGATACGCCCAACAACAAGATTTACTATAGAATAATTGATACCATAGCAGATAAGAAAATGTGTTTCCATTGCTTTAATACTGCATGGATGAGTCAAAAAGATGAAATAGCGGGTAGTCTATTTTTTCCAACAAAACGATTTGGCGAGTTAACAAGAAGGAATGAATTTGACCTGAATATTGCAGTACTTCATCACCCTCTTAACTGGTTCAATCCAAATACTGTGGAGAACAATAAAAAGGAGTTTCAAAATCTACTCGATGAAATTGCATCGCTTCAGATAATTGGGCATGAGCATGAAAACGAATTGCGTAAAACAGAAAATATTGATAATTTAAATTCTCATACTGTATGTGCTTCTGGTGAGGTCCTCCAAAATCAAGAGGATCCCACTCAATCTGGATTCCAAACCTTTTTCATCAATTTGAATAACAATAAAGTAAGGTTAAGGAGGTATCGCTGGAAAAAGAACCTTTATCAGCAGTACTCTGAAAAAGAAATTATCCTTAAAAAAAAGGCCAAAAGGGTTGTTGAGTTGAATAATATGTTCATAGAAGAGCTTAACAAAATCAACATTCCTTTGAACTTTAACGATAAGCAAGTGAAGTTTTCTGACATTTTTGTATTTCCTGATTTAGAGAAACTAACTTCAAAATCAGAGAATGTAATTGATGATTTTATTGATTCTGAAACACTACTTGATAATAGTAAATTTATAAATTGCATTTTTGAAGGTGATAGTCAAATCGGCAAATCAAGTTTACTGTATATGTTGTTTTTAAAGTTTTATGATAAGGGTTTTTATCCTATCCTTCTTGATGGTAAAGACATTATCTCGGATAATATAGATAAAATAGTACAAAAGGCATTTAAATCTCAGTATACAGAAGACCCCACATCCTACGAAAAATTCAAGCAGATCAATAATGATCTCAAAGTGCTTCTGATAGATGATTTACATACCAGTAAACTGAACGAATATGCAAGACATAATGCGATTAAATTATTTTTTGATTTGTTCTCTCGAACATTTATAACTATTGACACAGCATACGGCATTATTCCTCAAATTCAAACAGAATTTAAGGACATCTGCTCATTCTCAATTAAGCCATTAGGATATAAGAAGAGAAATGATTTGGTTGAAAAGTATTTGGCTTTGAAAGAGCCTTCGTTTGTAAACACCCCCCAAATTCATTTAGACAAAACAAAGCACACATTTAATCAATTAAGTCATATACTCGGTGATAAGCTCATACCGGCATATCCAGTTTTTGTTCTATCAATAATCCAAGCGCTCGAATACCAACCACTCAACCTGAATGAAACTTCATACGGATACTGTTATCAAACGTTAATACATCATGCACTTAACAATACAGGAGTTTCGAAGGATGATATTGATTCTTACATAAATATCATCACAGAATTAGCTTTTTACATGTTCACCATGAAAACTGATTCAATCAGTGAAATTGACTTTGAAGCTTACTATGAGGAATACAGGAAGAAATTTGTTGCACCAGGATTTGAAACTGCAATAAACAAACTGCTTAATTCAAAAATATTCAAACAAGATTCTGGTTCTTTTTGTTTCGGGTACAAATCATACTTTTACTTTCTTGCAGCAAAAAAAATTGCCGAAATGATTGAAAGGCCCGAAGGGAAGGCAATAGTAAAAGAATTATACGATAATTTGCATAAAGAAAAGAATGCAAATATACTGGTTTTAATTACACATCACACAAAAAACCACTCCATCATCGAAGAATCAATACTCACTTCAATGTTGCTCTTCGAAAACACTCTACCTATTACCCTTGAGAAACGCTGCAATTATTATAAACTGCTCGAGGAAATTTTAAATGAAATTAAACAAGACATCCTTGAAATGAATAGAGATCCTTCAAAAGAAAGACAGAAAGAACTTCTTGCTCAAGACAAGCTTGAACGTAAAACGAACCAAAACAATAACGAAGGAACTGATTTTGATGTTAATGAAAAGACTATGCCATTCCTTAAAGCTTTCAGGTCAATTGAAATCATTGGGCAAATCATTAAGAATCGCAAAGGCTCTTTAGAAAAGGCAATCCTTAAAGAAATGCTTATCGAACTCTACAACACAGGGTTTAGAATGGTCAGCTACTTGGGTGAAATGATTAAAGAAACAAAAGATGCGATATCTTTAAAAATTGAAGAAAATATTTCAAAAAAAGATACAAACCAAGATATTGAGAGGAAAATATACAAGTTTTTACAGTTCATTTCCTTGCAGGCATGCCTTGGTGTTTTTTCAAAGTTCATTCATTCTCTTGGCGTAAAGGAACTCAGAGAAATGTACATAGATGTTGCAAAAACAATGGATACTCCGGCAGCAAAAATTGTTTCCTTCAGCATAAATTCATATTATGGGAAGATAAATATTAAGGAATTGGAACAACTCTCTAAAGAATTTAAAGGTAATTTTGTTGCTCTCCAGATACTAAAGGCAAGAGTCAGAGCTTACATATACAACAATTATGTTGATTATAGGGACAAACAAAAAATTGCTGAATACCTAAATATGATAATATCTCCGGCAGTTGGGCGTAAAGATAAAGGGTATTAATAGCCTCGCGCCTGTACCTGTCGCGGGTTCAGGCAAAGAGAATCAGGCATAAAAAAGAGAAAGGGCACATCTGAATGGGTTGGCGGAAAAGGGTCACCCATTAGAAGGCTCTTATCAAGCGAAAAAAATCTCTTTGGAGTAAAAAGTCGAAGATTTTTTGCTTCAGCAGATTTCTCCTGAAAGGAGCAAGAATACGTTGGAAGTAGTACAAACATTACCCCATGATCCACACCCCGATTTTCAATGTTTTAGTATTGTAGACATTCTATGTCAAGCTCTTTTTTTCTTTTAGAAAAAAAGGAGTTAAAA
>JAXMAC010000054.1:0-14419 GCA_046350595.1 Candidatus Brocadiaceae bacterium
TATTTGTGTCATTGTGGCAAAAATTTATAGGTTAACAAATATTTCAATAAATTTTTCAACAAGATATGCCAGATATTCGATATCGATGTATGCCTCTGCATTCTTGTCGAGAAAGAGTTTACAACTGGCAGGGAATTCTTCATCGGCCTCCCAGAAACAGAGATAGAGGGGCACGCGTGGCAAGAGATCAAATCGCCAGACATAATCGGCCTTCATCTTGCCCGAATCTGCTATACCACCCATTTCAATGCAGCGTGACTTTAATGTATGGGTGTTTTTATTAAAGGTGTCTGCAATTTTTTCTTCCGCATTTCTTTGAAATGCCTTAACATGGGAGGCAGTATTGGGGAAGTGTCCCAGCGTAACCCAATTTCCCGTGATCGGAGCATTTCCCTTTCTGCGAGTGTAGTCATAAATGATTATCTTTGACCACGAATCATGACTATATGAGTTGTTTTCGTACAAACCGTCTTTGCGTATTTCGTAAGGTTTGTTCATCATCGTAAGTTTTATAGTTTCGTTTCCGTTATGAGACTCATAGTTTCCACCGATAATGTTTGCGACCTCTTTGAAGTTTGTACTGGTAGCTTCCTTTTCTAATTCAATACTGACCCGTTCATAGTTGTCGTCAAGGGTACCGTCGAGTGTTTTGGTGGACGATTCCTTGTTTTCATTGGTAACGTAAGGACAATCCTGCAACTTGAGTTGCGCATTTTTTACCTTAAAAGCAAAGGCTATACAGGTGGGAACGCCGCATTTGCCACAATTGGTTTTTGGTAGTTTTTTGTATATGTCGATCATTTATTTGTAGTGAAAAAGGTTCATACAGAATGAGCTTAAAAGTCTAACAGAAAAATTCATAGATATGCAAGGTAGAAATGATTTGCCGGGGAGATGATATCGTATGGCAGGGAAAATTTCTTATTCGATCAAATACTCTTCTGGAATAATATTTCCTCTTCCCAGGATATTGCAGGGATCAAGCGTCTTTTTTATTATGGCCATTTCTTTCAACCCTGATTGGCCATACATTTCAAGTAAGTAATCGCTTCGTATCTTTCCTACCCCATGTTCCGCAGAAATGGAGCCTCCCCAGGCAATGATTTGCCTGGCAATGGCGCAGTAAAGTTGCCATCCCTTTTCGGCTTCTTCATTATTATGCGGAAGAAGGTTGGCGTGGAGATGATTGTCTGCGATATGGCCGAATATGCAATAGCGAAGACCAGCGTCCGTGAGTGTCTGTCGGTAGAGGTTTAAAAGGTCAAAATAATGTTCCTGTGGTACGGTGAAGTCGGTGCCTATCTTTGTCTGGCTGTACTGGCGCAGGATTCTGTTTACAAGGACGGGGATGGCGTGGCGAAAAGTGCGAAATTCTGCGTGCTCTTTTGAACTCTGGCTAAACCAGCTTTCTTCGATTAATACCTGGTGTTTCTGACAAATCTGGTACCATTGTTCTGTGAGATTGTTTTCATAATTGTCGGTAATTTCTTGTTCAAAAAAGATAGCGGAACGTGCCTGTTGTGGTATGTGAGGATAAGCGGCACGCAAAATCTCAATTGCATGGGAATCAAAGTACTCCAATGCACTGGCGTCAATATGTCCCTTGACCTGAGAAGCGCGGTTTTTGAGGGATATATTTCTGACATGGTGTGCAAGCTGCCACGCATTTTCCTCGCAGTCAAAAAAGACAATACCACTGAAATATCTTTGTGGTTGAGGAATGAGTTCAACTTCAATTTCGGTAATGACTCCCAGAGTCCCTTCAGATCCGATAAAAAGATCAAGGGCGCTCATGGACGGTGTCACATAATAACCAGCTGAATGCTTCCCCTCCGGTAAACGATAGTGGGGTAATTTCAATTCGAATATATTCCTTGTGCCATGTAAATAAAGCCGGTTTTCCCTGTCGGCAACATATTCACCACGTCTGAGTTCCAGCATATCTCCCGTTGAGAGGATAACTTTTATCCTCCTTACCCATCGGCGCGTTGCCCCATATTTAAATGTACGGGCGCCTGATGCGTTTGTAGAGACACTTGCGCCGATAAATGCATTTTGTTCTGTAGGGTCTGGCGGATAAAGGAGTCTTTTTGCCGAAACGGCTTCTTGCAATTCTTTCAGGGTAAGGGCGGGTCCTGTTATTGCATAACCAGAACCTTGATCTGTTTGTTGAATATTCCTGAGCTTGCCCAGTTTTTCCGTTGAAAGGACAACTCCGCCAAAAGGTATCCTTCCGCCGACAACGCCCGTGCCATTCCCTGCAATGGTTACCGGGGTATTTGTGCGACGTGATTCATCCATGAGCTGGATAACTTCATCCTCATTTTCAGGAAATACTACCTCACGTGCAAAGCCACCCGCAAGATTAGAGGCGTCTTTCAAATATGTTTTTATAATGTCTGGTTCTGTGCTGCGAAGCATAAAGTATAATATAAGCCGATTATAGTATTAGCGAGTATTTTTCCGAAGCAATCCTCCGAGTTGCATTCCTGTTGTAGTGTTTGTTTATGAGAGAAAGATTGCTTCGCTTCGCTCGCAATGACAGAATAAAGCCGCAAGGACGGGTTCCTGTCTGCAACGATGGCTTGCAGCGTACCATCAAAACGCATAGTGCATGTCATGGCGAAGGCCGATAACATGTCACTAAAGCTCCCCCAGTGTCATTGCGAGGGTCTTTTCCGAAGCAAACCCCTCTCATGTAATATAAGTCTTTTCATGCAGGATTGTTTTATTTAATCCAGCTTTCATAAGGCGATTTGGTTGCGGCGTAGCCGCGCTCGGTGATCTTATATCTTTTGATCATTTATTCTTGTAATAGTATTTCCCTGCGGATTGTTAAATCCGTTACTAAAATCTTACTGAACATGGTACTTATTTTAAAAGTTAAAGTAAAGGTAGAAATGTGCTTGTAAAAATTACAGGAGTTGATACATTATGAGGGTGGTTACAGCAATAGCCATAGCGATTGTTATTATCAAAACGTAAGTGACATCCAACACTGCTGCGGAGAAAAAAGGTGAAAATAATATGCCAGAAGAAATAGTATTATTGAGTGCGGTAAGAACACCGGTTGGTAAGTTTGGCCATGCATTTAAGGATATATCTGCTCCTCAATTGGGGGCTGTAGTAATAAAAGAAGCTATAAGGCGGGCTGGTATCCAGGTACAACAACTAAATGAAGTTATCATGGGTAACGTGATTTCTGCCGGTCTTGGCCAAAATCCTGCAAGACAGGCATCCATCTATGCGGGAGTGCCGGTTGAGGTAGGTGCATTTACCGTGAATAAAGTATGTGGTTCAGGTCTCAGGACAGTTATGCTTGCAGCACAGATTATAAAGGCAGGGGATGCCGACATCATTGTTGCCGGTGGAATGGAGAACATGAGCGCCTCTCCACATTTGATTAGAAGTCTGCGGTGGGGTATGAAATTTGGAGATACCTCTGTTACCGATGCAATGATATATGACGGGATATGGGATGTTTACAATAATTTTCATATGGGAGTTACCGGTGAACTTGTGGCACAAAAATACAGCATAACCAGAAAGGAGGCAGATGAGTTTAGCCTGATGAGTCACCGGAAGGCAACACACGCAACGAAGAGCGGAAAATTCAAAGAAGAAATAGTGCCTGTTGAAGCGCAAGGTATCAGTATCGAAAAGGACGAAGGAATAAGAGAAGATACATCATTGGAAAAGTTATCAAAACTTCCCCCCATGTTTAAGAAAGACGGTATTTTAACAGCGGGGAACAGTTCGCAGCTGAGCGATGGCGCAGCCGCATTGGTAGTGGCTTCAGCAAGAAAAGCGGAGGAATTGGGGGTAAAACCAGTGGGCAGGATAATCGGTTATGAAATTGGCGGAACAAAGCCTGCGGACTTGATGGAAGCCCCGATTCATACAGTCAAAAGACTTTTGAGAAAGACAGAGCTTACACTTGACGACATAGACCTGATCGAACATAACGAGGCCTACGCTACTGCATCAATTGCAGTCTCGAAGGCATTAGATATCGACCCTGAAAAATTCAACGTGCATGGCGGGGCCGTTGCCCTGGGGCATCCCATAGGATGTAGCGGGGCGAGGATACTGGTAACGTTACTCCATGCTTTAAAAGACAGGGGACTTACAAGGGGACTCGCAACCCTTTGCATTGGCGGCGGCAACGCGCTCGCAATGATTATTGAACGGGAATAACTATGGAGATAAAAAGAATAGGGGTTATCGGTGCAGGGACTATGGGTAGTGGTATTGCCCAGACAGCGGCACAGAGCGGGTATGAAGTAATATTGGAAGACGTGAAGGAGGAATATGCGAAGGCGGGATTTTTAAAAATACAAGAAAGACTTGAAAAAGGCGTTCGCGAAGGAAAAGTCGAAAGCACGGAAAAAGAAAGAATTCTTTCTGAAATTACAACAACCGGGAGACTGGAAGAATGTAAAGATGCAGATATAATCATTGAGGCAGTGGTAGAAAACGAGGATGTAAAAAAACATATTTTTCTAAAGCTGAATACGATTTGTTCTGAAAATACTATTTTTGCCACCAATACATCTTCTCTATCGATAACACAACTTGCGCATGTTGCAAAGTGGCCTGAACGTTTTATAGGGATGCATTTCATGAATCCCGCTTACAAAATGAAACTTGTGGAGGTTGTGAGAGGGCACCAAACATCTGAGGAAACAGTCGGTGAAGTAAAAGCTGTTGCTGAAAAGATGGGGAAAACACCCGTTGTCGTAAATGATTTCCCCGGCTTTGTCCTCAATCGTATACTCGTTCCTATGATAAACGATGCAATCTTTTGTTTGCAGGATGGGGTTGCCTCGCGAGAAAGTATCGATACCATTATGAAGCTGGGGGCAAACCATCCAATGGGACCACTTGAACTTGCAGATTTTGTTGGACTTGATGTCTGTCTTGCAATACTTGAAATATTACATAACGAATTAGGAGAAAAGTACAGGCCGTGTCCTTTGTTGCGAAAAATGGTAGAAGCGGGAAAACTGGGGAGAAAAAGCGGAGAAGGATTTTATGAATATCGAAAGTGAACGTGTGAAGACTGAAAGGAAAAAGGGAGTCGGTATAATCATTTTCAACAGGCCAATGGCCTTGAATACCCTGGATATACAAATGATGCAGGAACTTGGGGACTCTCTGTCAGCGTTGGAAAAGGATGAACAGGTACGGGCTATCATCATAACGGGAGAAAGGAATTTCTGTGCAGGCGCCAATTTAAAGAAAATGAAGGAGATAAATCCATCTGAGGCAGAGGCCTTTGTCAGACAGGGTCATAAAGTCTGCAATCAAATAGAAACGATGGGAAAGCCAGTAATTGCAGCAGTGAACGGTTATGCACTTGGCGGTGGATGTGAATTGGTCCTCGCCTGTGATATAAGGATAGCAAGTGAGGGCGCAAAACTGGGTCAGCCAGAAGTAAGTCTCGGTATTATTCCGGGCATTGGAGGCACACAGCGTTTAACCAGGCTGGTGGGTATTGGAAAGGCAAAGGAGTTGATCCTGACGGGCGCAATTATAGAAGCGAGGGAGGCGGAAACTATCGGACTTGTCAACAGGGTGGTGAAAGAAACTGAGTTAATGGAAAAGGCAGAGGAAATAGCCCAGACTATGGCAAGGAAAAGTCCCATTGCTCTTAAAATGGCAAAGACCCTGATTAATGAAGAGCAGGAATTAGAGAGGGGGCTTGAGAAAGAAATAGCATTCTTTACGAAATGCTTTGCAACGCAAGACCGTCTGGAAGGCATAAACGCATTTTTGGAAAAGAGAAAACCGGTGTTTAAGGGTATATAATAATTTTTGCCGTTAATCCAAATAGTAGTATAAACGCCCTTAATATTGGATATAATACCAACATGGAAGGATAAACGAACTTAAGTTCTGATATGAACGAGTTAGCCGCTATTCTATGGTGACAAACATTACCCGAAATCAATTCAAAGAAATTCTACTCGATCCTGATATAATCAGACAGGACGACTTACTGCTATTTCAAACGCTTTAATCATTTGATAATCACCAAGCCACAGCGACACAAGTGTCCAAAATTTTAGGTTATAGAAATAAAGTTGTAGCAAATGGACAAATAGGAAGGCTTGGAAAAAGAATAGCAAAAAAATATGATATTCAGTTAAGCAATAATTGTGAGTACGGCTAAACTATGACGCGTGCTGCGGGATAGTGAAGTGTTTATAAACTACTACGAAATCCATAGCGCAGCTAAGCCGCAATTAATTTTCTTATGAAAGCGAGGAGATTGCTTCGGAAAAGACCCCTCGCAATGACACTTGCGATGCACTTTAATGGCACACAGCACGTTGTCATTGCGAGCGTTTGTAGTGACGACTTTAGTCGTCCGGGGTCATTGCGAGCGGAGCGAAGCAATCTTTCCCTCATAAAACAAACTTCACATCCTGGTAAGAAGTACATGGGATTGTGAAAAATTTACTAAAAAAAGAAGTTTTTAGATTAAGAGGATAGTGAATGGTCTTTGAAAGGTTTAGGAAATACCAACAGAACCGTATTTTTAGCATCTGCGTTCATCTGCGGCTAAAAGAATTGGATAGAGTTTTAAAATGGCTGAAAAGTTTGATGTCATAATTGTCGGCGCTGGTCCCGCTGGTAGTGCAGCCGCCTATTCGCTTGCAAAAATGGGATTCAATGTCTTAATGGTTGAGAGAGGGAAGTATCCAGGAGCAAAAAATGTTATGGGCGGAAGGATGTATGCGTATGCCTTAAACAGGCTCATCCCGGACTTCTGGAAGGAAGCCCCGGTAGAGCGATGTGTTACTCATGAAAAACTGACATTATTGTCCGATAAAGCTTCCGTTACCCTTGACTTCCAGGACGAAGAACTTCTCGAACCTCCAATCAGCTTTACTATACTCAGGGCAAGGTTTGACCAATGGTTTGCAAATAAGGCCGTTGAGGCAGGCGCTACGCTGATATCCAATATCAGGGTTGACGATCTTCTGTGGAAAGATAAAATGGTTGTTGGCATCGTTGCAGGCATAGATAAGCTTGAAGCAAGCGTGGTTATTGTGGCAGATGGCGCTGTCTCCCTCATGGCAGAGAAGGCGGGCCTTAAGAAATTTCTGGCAAAAGAATTCGCCATCGGCATGAAGGAAATAATAGAACTTCCGGAAAAAACGATAGAGGACAGATTCAACCTTGCCAACGGAGAGGGCGCAGCTCAGCTTTTTATAGGACAATGTACAAAGCAGATTCCGGGAGGTGCTTTTGTTTATACCAACAAGACAAGTCTTTCCCTGGGAATCGTAGTCTATATAGATCATCTCATCGAAAACAAAGTGGAAGCCTACGAACTCATGAGGGAGTTCAATTCAAATCCTGCAATAGCAAAGCTGATTGAGGGCGGTAAACTGGTTGAATATTCTGCCCACGTCATCCCCGAAGTCTCTCGCACAGGGCTTTTCACCGATGGTCTGCTTGTTGTAGGAGACGCCGCTGGTCTGTTGGTAAATAGTGGTATTACGCTGAGAGGCATGGATATGGCTATTGCCTCCGGAATGGCCGCTGCAGAAGCTTGTAAAAATTGCGATTGGGAAAAAATGATTTTTCAAAGAAAACCCTTTCGCATTATGAGCATCTGCTAAAAAATGATTTTGTTCTTAAAGACATGGAAACCTTTAAAAGATCTCCTGCATTTCTGCAAAATAAAAGGCTCTACTCGGCTTATCCTGAGCTTGCGTGTAACTTTTTTCATAGGTTAGCATTGGTAAAAGGGCCAAAGAAAAGGTTATTTGATGAACTCTTAGAAGAGACAAAAGGCAAGAAAGTTCAGATAATTCGGGATTTGATAAAAAGTTTCAGGTCTTTATGAAAAATTTATAAATATGGATGAAAACAGAAAAATGTATATTTTTTATGTGTTGAAATGGAGAATTTATGAGATTTTTTGCTACACTAATTAATGGAGGTGAATAAATGAAGTTTACTCGCATTACTATTAATCCAAACCAGATGGGTGGTGTTCCTTGTATTCGGGGGCTTCGTATACCTGTTGCGATAATTGTTGGTATGGTTGCTGACGGTATGTCAGAAGAAGAAATATTAAAAGCTTTTCCCGACCTGGAACATGAGGATATCAAGGAGTCATTGCGGTACGCCTCTGAAGCGGTGAGAGAGCGCGAAATTCCGCTGGTAACGTCAAAATGAATTTTCTGGTGGATAATGCCCTTTCGCCATTACTTGCTGATGGGCTCCGTAGTGCAGGGCATGATACTGTACATGTCCGTGAATGTGGATTACAATCAGCAGATGATGACGCTATCCTTCGCCGGGCTGCTGAAGAAAACCGCATACTCATTTCTGCAGATACTGACTTTGGAACATTACTGGCGCTATGGGAAAGTCGCAAGCCGTCAATAATATTATTTCGTCGAAGTATAGAACGTCATCCTGGCAAACAATTAAAACTTTTACTCGCAAATCTTCATTCTATTCAAAAAAAGCATTAGAGCAAGGAAGTATCGTTGTTTTCGAACAAACCCGCATACGCGTTCGACAACTACCAATTAAAGGAGAGGAAGAAATATAATCAATATCAAAATGGAGGTTCTAACAAAAATTTAAAGCGGAGCATTTCATCTATTATCTATCAACTTCTTGTTTTTGCGTGTTTTTAATGCATAACCACAGATTGACCAGTAAGATAAACGTCGGATTTTTTCATAGGTATTATTTGTATTAATTTTAACTACTATGAATATAAGCATTGAAGATCAACTGGGGCTCATAAGCTTTGAGGTTGATAAGGAAAAGCATATCAAAGTAGAGACCAGTATATGCAGGCAGTGTGTGGATAAACCATGCCTTCGTTCTGTCCAGCAAAGAGGTTTACTCTTGAAAAAGGAGACATTGTGCACAATTATGAGGGATGTCTTGAATGCGGCAGCTGCAAGTTTGCCTGTCCCAAAGGTGCAGTAGATTTCAGCTTTCCGAGGGGAGGATATGGGGTGTATTATAAATATGGGTAAAAATTTAATTTGAAACCACAGATTACACAGATAGAAATAGTTGGTAGGATGGGTCAAGCGGAGCAGTTTCACAAAAATATTGTTGTTTTTTCATTCTGTTTTTCTTTGCCTCCTCTGCGTCTTTACGGTGAACTATTGCAAGATTTCTATCAACCGAGGCACTATTTCATATAAATCCCCAATAATCCCATAATCACACGCCTTGAAGATGGGTGCGTTGGGGTCCTTGTTGATTGCGACAATTGTCCTGGCATCCCTTATACCAGCGATGTGCTGCACCTGGCCTGAGATGCCGATGGCTATATAGAGTTTGGGTTTGACCTTATGGCCTGATAATCCTACCCAGTGTTCTTCTGGTAACCATTTTAGGTCTGCAGCAACTGACCTTGAACAGCCTACGGCGCCGCCGAGCGCTTTTGCAAGTGATTCAATAAGCTTGAGGTCTTCTTTTTTCTTAAGCCCCCTGCCTACAGAAACGATGATATCCGCCTCCTCTATTCTGAGTTCCTGTGGTGTTTTCCCCTTTATCTCCACTATCTGCACTTTAGGCTCAACTGGCTGTAACGATGTTTTAATGATTTCGCCTTTCCTGTCTTTATCGAATTTTTTCTCAAACTTTCTTAACGGTACGGTAACTATCCGGGGTTTACGTAAAAACCTCTGCGTAGTGATAAATCTGCCCCCCAGCACAAAACGCTTCACTATCAGTTGTTCCTGCTCTAAGAAAAAGTCAATACAGTCTGTGACACAGCCCACTTTCAACCGATGTGCAATCCTTGGGGCAACTTCTTTGCCCAGCTTGGTTCCGCCTATCAAGAGGATTTCGGGCTTGTATTGATTTATAAGTGCGGAGATGCAGTCTACAACAAGGTCTGCTTGTGGCTCGGAATCAATGGAATAGACCTTATCCGCTCCGTAGGCAATATAAGTTTCCTCTTTGCCATACCTTTCAATTGAAATTGCTGCAAGCTCTAGTTGTAAAGAGTCTGTAATTTCCCTTCCTTTTGCAAGGATCTCAAAGGCAGTTTCATAGTCTTCTGAAAATGTAAAAATCATTTCTTACCTATTATACAAGGAATTTCAAAGCTGCGGTTGAAGAGCGACGAGGCTCGTCGCTCTATAAAGTATTACTGTGTAAAAACATCTTTTTTTATAAGTTATTCACAACCCCCTTCACCCCCTTTGTTAAGGGGGACACTCTGAAATCCCCCTTAGAAAAGGGGGACTTAGGGGGTTGTTTCCCTTTTATCAGGGAATTTGGTTGAGGCGTAGCTGCGCTACGTAATTATGATTTTTCGGATATGATAACCCTTGCAAGTTCTTCAATATCCTTCAGGATTATCTCTTTTCGTTTCATCTCAATGGCCGTAATGCTTAAAGTCTCAACCCCCGCTTCTGGTTTTACAGGGCTTATTTCAGTTATTCGCTTCTTCGAAGCGCCCAGAATCTGCAATAATGTAGGAATTCTTGGCTCGTTGATTTCTTTGGTAACAGTTACTAAGGCAGGAAGCTTTGCTTTTGATATTTCGTATCTGGTTTCGAGATTTCGTTCAACAATGATTTCATTGTCTTTTAGCTCCATTTTTCTTGCGTACGTTAACACGGGAATTCCAAGGGCCTGCGCCAATCTCGGACCTATTTGAAAAGAGAACTCATCGATGGATGCTTCACCGCAAAAGACGAGGTCGTATTTTATCCTTTGAATAATTCCGGCCAAAAGTGAGGCCGTTCCCAAAGAGTCGGTGTCAATATTATAGATAACAGCTTCATCAGCGCCCATGGCTAAAGCCTCTTTTGCCGCTTCTTTTGTGCCTTTTATTACAACAATAACTCTTCCGCCGTACTTTTCCTTCATTCTGACAGCTTCTTCAAGCGCATTTTTGTCAAAGTCGCTAATTTTTCTGGGGACGCCTTCAAATACAGGGCATTTTGATACGGTGTCTGTCTTTATCTGGCTAAGGTCATAGATTTGTTTGATGCATACAATAATATCCATGATTATTACTCCATATGGGTAAACTCTTTTCCCAAAATTTCCCTGCTAATAATTACCCTCATGACATTTTGTGCCCCTTCTGCTCCAACGATATAAGAAGTTACACCCCTTAAGCCTTTTTCCAATCCCGCCTCTCTGGTATATCCATACGCCCCAAGCCAGATGATGACATCCTTAATGATATCAAAGGCCATAGTCGGCGCCGTAAGTTTAGCGGCAGCCACTGCCTTATTTAATTCTTTAAAAGTGAATCGATTATTTAAATACATCTGATCGAGCATCCAGGCTGCCTTGTAGACGAGCAGTTTTGCTGATTCAAGTTTTATGTGGTTATCTGCCAGCTGAAATTGTATCCCTTCAAATTTGCCAAGAGGCATACCAAACAACTGTCTTTCTTTTAAGTATGCAGCGCCGGTTTCCAACGCTTTTTCAGCGGCGCCAAGACAGGCAGCTGCCACAAGCGTCCGCGCACAGTTAAAGCCTTCCATGGCAAGATAAAATCCTTTGTTCCATTCGCCGATAAGGTAGTGAGCAGGTATTTCAACATTATTTATGGTAATTGTGCCTGTGGATATCCCTTCCCGCCCCATTTGTTTAAAAGTATTAATCGTTATGCCTGGTATATCCTGTATAGGAAGGTAGCAGAGTGAGAGTCCTTTATGTTTAAGTTCGGGAGTTGTTTTTACGATAGTAACATAACCTCCACCGTATTGATTAGCTTCCCTTACGCCGGTTATGTAGCTCTTTTCACCATGTATTACAAATTTGCCGTTTCTTTTTTCCATGACCGTTGAAACGGAAGCAATATCAGAACCTCCACGAGCTTCTGTCGAGGCGATACCCAGGAATTTTTTTCCTTTTGTTACGTCCGGAAGTATTTCTTCTTTTGCCTTTTTACTGCCGTGCTTATCCATTAAAAATCCCCAACCGGCTTCTACGAGATAAAAAACAGCAGTTGCCATACTCACGTCGGCTCTTGCTATTTCCTCTGCCGCAATTATAGCAGTAATAAAATCTGCCCCTGAACCACCGTATTCGGGTGAGATCGTTATTCCAAGGAGGCCAAAGGATGCCATTTCTTGTAAAACATCGTAAGGTATCTCGCCTTTTGTGTCGATTTCATCCGCCCTGGGGGCAATTTTTTTCTCACAGAATTCCCTCACAGCTTTTCTGAAAAGTTCCTGCTCTTCTGTAAAAGAAAAATCCATAGCCTTCTCCTTTAATTTTGGTGAATAAGAGCAACATTCAGCCGGATAGCTTGAGTCTTGCTCTATTTTGAATGTTAAAATGTATGCATAATCGCCCACTATACCTTTTTATTTTTTATTTATAAAGGAAAAATCATTCTTTGTGTATAATTATGTAAAGTTTTAGTGCGGTTTAATTCGATGATACTACTATAATGGTGGGGAATTCCGGAGTTTCGTTGCGGCGGTGATGCGTTGTCGTGTTTAAAGTTAAAAAATGTTTGACAAAAGGGGTCGATGTGCTAAAATCTCCAGTAGTTTATTCCTGTCTGAATACAAGGCGACACAAAAATATTTGTTGTCGTTTGGAAAAAGGAAGTTGTTTATGGTTCTTATGGAACTTTCAAAGATCATAATTACAGAGACAAGCGACCATCAGATCATTGTCTTGAAGGAAAGGGATGGACAGCGAACTTTTCCCATTGTTATTGGTCTACATGAGGCATGGGCAATTGATCGGGCAGTAAAAGGAATTACTACCCCGCGTCCTTTAACTCACGACCTCATTGGTAATATTATAGAAGGTTTAAATGCTGGAATAGTAAAGATTGAGATTAACGATCTCAGGAATAACACGTTTTATGCGAAGATTATATTGCAGCGAAACGGTTCGCTCGTTGAAATCGATTCCAGGCCAAGCGATGCAATAGCGCTTGCAATGCAGAAGAACACGCCTATCTTTGTTGCCAGGAATATTTTAGAGGAAGTTTGCAAGCAGGGTGATAGCCTTTAAATTATGGAGGGATGGCCGAGTGGACTATGGCGGCAGTCTTGAAAACTGCTGGAGGCGAAAGCCTCCCGTGGGTTCGAATCCTACTCCCTCCGCCATTTATCGTGAGTTGAAATAAGGAGAGACGCAAAATCTTGCGTCTTTCTTGTTATTAAAGACATTTCAAGAAATATGGAGAGGTGGCTGAGCGGCTGAAAGCGACGGTTTGCTAAACCGTTGTAGAGACTTAAATCTCTACCCCGGGTTCGAATCCCGGCCTCTCCGCCATGTGTTCGGGTAAAAAAGCCTTCCCTGAAAATATCAAATCTGTATTATCAAGTGGAGTGCAATTGGCGCTGGCAAAAATATACGACTTCCCGGCAAAGAAAATGTTTGTGGTTATTTTTTATGAAGATTGGAATTGTTGCGGATACACACGACAATATTATTGCAGTTCAGAAGGCGGTGCAGTATTTTAATACGCAGGATTTAAAATATGTCATCCATGCCGGTGATTATGTAGCTCCATTTTCTTTAAGAGGCTTTTCGAATCTGAAAGCTAAGTTTATAGGGGTGTTCGGGAATAATGATGGAGAGCGTAGGGGATTACTGACCGTTTGTAAGGATATTCATGAGCCGCCATTTGATATCATATTGGACAATAAACATATAATGGTGACCCATACGATTGACAGTCTTTATAAAAGGTCGCTGGAGTACACGGACATTGTTATCTATGCTCATACGCATATTCCCGAGATAAAAAAGGAACGTACTCTTTTTATCAACCCCGGTGAGTGTGGCGGGTGGCTGCATGGTAAAAATACTGTGGCGATTTTAGATATCAAAACATTTCATGCAGACATTATTGATCTTTCTTCGGTAGTTTAGGATAAAAGGTACAGGTGTAGATTGTTCTTTCGGTTTTCTTTGTTTGTTGCATGTATCTGCTTAAGTACTGGTATCTTCTGCGGGTGTGTATTAAGAACGCTTACTATCGATTCCCATCCTTCCGGCGCCATGGTTTATTTAGACGATGAGCCTGTTGGTGAGACGCCTGTGACGACATCTTTTACCTACTATGGAACACGAAAGATTTCCCTTGAAAAAAGGGACGCAGAAGGCAGACTTCTCTATGAAAGAAAGGTTATTTACGAAAAGATTAAGCCGCCTCTTTATCAAGTCTTTCCAATTGATTTTTTTTCTGAAATTGTGATACCTGCAAAATTCAAGGATGAGCATAATTTTACATATCAATTAGAACCCATAAAAAAGGTCTCTAAAGAAGAGAGGCAGAAGCAGGTTTTAAAAAATGCAGAAGAACTGAAGGGACGTTTAGAGACACCGTAACCCGATAGTATGTGTATAGGAATTCAATACAAATTGCAACGCGGGTAGATGGTCACTTGTATAGATAAAATAAATGGTTCAAGCTGCTTAAGCCGTTCAA
>JAXMAC010000054.1:14519-18493 GCA_046350595.1 Candidatus Brocadiaceae bacterium
GCTTAAACTGCTTAAACTGCTTAAACGGTTTAATCGGCTTATCGCCGAAGGCACTACCACCTTATTAAATAATTTTTACCATCTCTTCTATGGGTTTGCGAAAGGTAGGTTCGGGAATAACCAATGGGTATCCCAGAGGCGTCATCGCTAAGGGTTCAAACCCGGAAGAAAGGTTCAAAATAGATTTTACGACGGGTGTTTTAAAAGCTGCTATCCAGCAGGTACCCAGTCCTTCAGCAGTTGCAGCAAGGATGAGATGGTCCATAGCAATCGTGGCGTCGATATCCGCATAGTTTTTCCCGTCGGTTCGTTTCCATGCCTTATCCGGTACACTGCATGCGCAGATAATCACAGGCGCCGTATAAAACCATTCCTCATCGTATGCTTTTTTTAAGGATTCTTTTATTTTTTTGTTTTTGATAACTATAAAATGGACAGGTTGTCTGTTTGCGGCGCTTGGGGCAAGCCTTGCTGCTTCTAATATTTTGTTGAGTTTTTCGTCTGGAACGGGGTCTGATTTATACGAACGAAAGCTCCGTCTTTTTTGTATTACTTCGTAAATATTCATGAATTCTCCCATTAAAATTCCATTATCTTCCATTTATTCACTTTAGCATGAAATAATAGCAGTGTGCTTGCATTCACTGCCACCGGATTGCCCACCATCCGCATAAATTTTGCATCCAGATATTGATTTGCAAAGGCATACGAAGAGGAAAGGTCTATGTTATACTCCGCAGCAAGACGGGTTAAAACATGTACTTTTCCACTGCTGTAGGCATGAATGCCGTCTATTTCACCGGTAATTTTGCCCTTATCGTCAACGCCAAGGCTTGTTCCAACTCCGATATGGGCATTACAGCGCTTCACGAAGCAATCCACCAGAGGACTTAATGTTCCTGACATTAATATAATGAAATAACCATCTCTCCTCAGTCTTGCAATTTCTTCCAGGGCGATGGCTGAGATATGGGGAGAAATACGTTCCTGGAAACACTGGTTCATATCAGAAACAAGGTACGCATATTCCCTGTTTTTTAAATAATACTTATTCCTTCTCAGATAAATACCTTTTAGATTAAACAGGTTTTTGAGAAATACCCGCGCAAATTGCAACAAATCTTTAAAGGTGACAACCTTTTTTTCCAAAAGGTACCGGAAAAACACCCTTTCGGAAGAGAGATTTTTCAGAATAGTCCCGTCGATATCGAAAATAGCAGCCTTTTTCACGTATCGAATTTTACTAAGTACGTGAATATCTTTCAATGAAAAAGTTGTTCTCTCAAAGATATATTGTGTACAACAGATTGATTTGTTTGAAAATCATCAAATAATCATAAGTGATTGTAAAGAAAGTATTTAATTTTCAATATGTTGTAGTGTAATAAATAATATGTACAAAATGTAGTGTTTTTTCCCTTGACAATTTTTTCTTTTTAGTATAAATATTATACCTCTGTATGTACAATATGTTGTAATGTAAGAAAGTTTAAACTATAGGAATGGAGGTGATAAAGGCAGCGATACGGTGTTGAAAAAAGCGGGTTTATGGATACGGTTATTAAAGGTCTTTATAGTGAAAATGTGATGTTATCAAAAAAGGCTTAAAGTTGAAGCGATGTAATTAAACTATTAAATAAACAAAGAAGGAGAGTGGTGAAAATATGACAACCGCAATGCTTGAAAGACCCATGATAATGGGTGAAAGAGGTAGTGAAACGGATATTCAGTGGCTTATAGAAGAGAAACTGAATGCCTTTGATGCAGCAATTGCAGGGCATGATTTTTTAGAGGTAGATGGCGATATTGAAGGAGAAACGCCCCAGGAACATCTGCTTAAAATAATCAACCACAAGTTAGAGTGCGCATTTTCGATTAGTGTTGATGCGATAATCAGGCAGGATTTGGAGTATGTTATGAGTTCTCTTGAGACGGGTATTACTTCACGTCTCCACGGAGTTACAAGGATTGTAGGATATTATAGCAGGATATCCAACTGGAACAAGTCCAAGATTGGTGAACTCCATGACAGGCACATGGGAAAATATTCAGTGAGGTAAAAAATAAAGGAATTCCTCCCAGGGACCCTTTATTCCAGGCCATTGCAGCATGTTTCGTGTGCTGCAATGGCCTTTTTGTGAAATTATATACCTCACTGAATTATAGATAGCGTAAGAGTTCAGTTGCCTCGAAATATATACAGCATTAGAACCTCCTGCCCCCTTTTCTACGGGGTATTTTCATCAAGTCCCCCTTAATAAAGGGGGATGCAGGGGGTTGTTTATGCCATTAACCGTACATTTGAATTATTACAAGATAGTTGAGTAGGGTGGATTAAGCGAAAGCGAATCCACCTTCTGTTGGAATAATGTCGGTGGATATGGCGCTAAAAGGCAAGCGCCTTAATCCACCCTACCCTTGTTTGTTTGGTTGCGCTGTTTTGTCCTGTACCGATGAAGGCATTCTTACCGTGAGGACTGGGCATGATGCCCTCTGGACGACTTTTTCCGCTACACTTCCCATCATAATATGAGAAAGTCCTGTTCTGCCGTGAGTGCCAATCACGATAATATCTGCCCCGATCTCTTTAACCGTACTTATGATTTCCTGAAAAGGCACGCCTTTAACCACGATTGTTTCAACCTCCAGGACGTCGAGCGTTCCTTCCGGTAAACTTTTCATTAAATCTTCGCGGATTTTGGAGATGTCAAGTTCCTGGAGTTGATACGGGCTGAATTTATATATTTCCGTATCATATAATCGGGTATCGACAACATGCATGAGATACAATTTTGCCTTATCTTTTAGCGCAAGGGAAATAGCGTATTTCAAGGCAAGATACGAGCATTCTGAATGATCTACAGGGCAAAGTATTTTTTTTAATACGATCATGTGACCTCCTTGGTCGGGAAAACATATTCAAAGTGAAAACGAAAAGATTTAAGGCGCTACATGCCGATGCCGTCTATGGCTGCATTACATGATGGACATCGCTGGTTGACAAGATTATTTTCTGTAATTTGGTATCCATATCGTTTGATAAGGACTCTTTTACATGAATAGCAATAGGTGTTTTCTCCCCCTTCTCCCGGTACGTTGCCTTCATATACGTAGCGTAAACCAACCTCAAGTCCTATTTCACGCGCCATTCTCAGGGTGTCAACAGGAGTTGGCGGTTTTTCCATCAAGCGATACCGTGGGTAAAACCGGCTCACATGCCAGGGGATTTCCGCCCCGACACTTTTAATAAATTCAGCAATCCGGCGTAATTCTGATTTCGAGTCGTTAATCTCAGGAATAATGAGCGTTGTGATTTCTATCCAGATTCCCAGTTCTTTATAAGAACGGATACAATCGAGTACAGGCTCTAAACGTGCGCCGCACACCTTTTTGTATGTTTCATCGGAAAAGCTTTTTAAATCGACATTGGCGGCGTGGAGAAATGGTTTTATTGTTGAGAGCGCTTCACGAGTTGTGTACCCATTGGTAACAAACACATTTTTGAGATTCTTTTGAGTTGCCCTTTGTGCAGTTTCGTAAGCGTATTCAAAAAATATGGTAGGTTCTGTGTACGTGTAAGAGATACTCATGCAATGATTATCCAACGCATCTTCAACGATCTGTTCCGGCGCAACGTCTCTCCCCAAAATTTGTTCAAAATCCCTCGGCAGTTGTGATATCTCATAATTCTGGCAGTTCAGACATTTAAAGTTGCACCCGGCAGTTGCAATGGAAAAAGATGTAGAGCCCGGATAAAAGTGGAAAAGGGGTTTCTTTTCAATGGGGTCAATATTTTCAGAGATGAGTTTCCGGTAAACGAGAGAATAGAGTATACCCCCACGGTTTTCCCTGACCCGGCAGATGCCCTTTCTGCCGTCCTCAATAATGCAATGGTGACGGCAGAGGTAGCATCGTACTTTTTTGTTTTCAAGCTTTTCGAAGAACATTGCTTCCTTCATGTGTTATTTACCTCA
>JAXMAC010000054.1:18593-21777 GCA_046350595.1 Candidatus Brocadiaceae bacterium
TTACATTACAGATTTTCACGCATTCTGGCAAGTATTTTATCTTTACCATAATAATAGTACACCCGGTGTTTGTTGAAATATTTATTGACTAAGATATTTTTAGTGATATAATGGGCGCGAGTTTTTTTGATTTTCGGTGATCTTTTAATTTTGTGGTAGATTATGTAAGTATTGATAGAATTGTGATAGTAATGTAGATTTTAATAATTCGAACATTACGAGAAAGGCAAACCCTGAGTGATCAGGGGACGCAAAGTAAAGGGTCTTTACCAAGCTGATTATAAAGATCGCCTTGCTACCGAAAGTGTTTTATGAAATTAAGATTGAAGTTTAAAAATATTGAAAACCTTACAAAGGGCATATTTTAAAGAATAAGTCCATTGTAAGGTTTTTTTGATTTAGGTCTAAAATTTAAATTCTTTCCTTTAGAAGGAGGTGACAAAAAAATATTACGGGTGAGTATATAAAGGAATAATTTTAATAACATTAAGGAGGATTTTTTCATGAAGAAGAAAAGGAGTAGCACAGGTTTTACATTAATAGAATTGCTGGTAGTAATTGCCATTATTGGTATTCTTGCTGGTATCTTGTTACCTGCATTAAGCAGGGCACGTGAATCGGCTCGCAGAACGCAGTGTGCGTCAAATCTTAAACAAATTGGTTTGGCCCTTCATATGTACTCTAACGATAATGCTGAAACATTTCCAACAGGCGTTGCTGCAACAGGAATGCAGGCATTAGGAAAGCTTTTTGATTCATATATTTCAGATAGAAAAGTTTTCAGGTGTCCAAGTGATCCATCGGTTACAGAACTAGCCGCTTTACAGTTAGGAACAGATACTACTACGTTTTTGACTTCCAGGTGTAGTTATGGTTATGATCCTGTACATACAACAAGGGATGATCCCTCAGTGGCTATAGCCGCTGATAAGATGGGAAGTAGTATGGCAACTTCAAATTCTTCCAATCATAATACAAAAGGACAAAATGTATTATACATTGATGGACACGTTGAATGGAAGGGTACATCTTCCTGTGGTTATTATGACGCAACAACATTAACTTATGACGGTATTTGGAATGATAATGCTTCTGCTGTTGGTACTGATACATACATAGCCCAGTAATGTTTCTGTGTTATTTATTTACGAAAAAGGGTAATATTCAAAGAATATTACCCTTTTTTTGCTGAGCAAAGATATCTAAATCAGGAAAAAAGAATTCGTGATATTTTATAATCCTTTAATCATGAAACAAAGATATATAGTTGATAAGAGATTGCATATAAAGATATGTTCGCTATAATTTCTTTGTTATAAGCACCTCATTCATACTACCGCTGCGGTAGCCTTCCATATCGAGGGTAACGTACTGGTATCCAATTTCTTTAAATTTTTTTACGAGTTCAATACGTTTGTCATCGTCTGTTATTTTTCGAAAAGTCATCTTGTAAGAGTAAAGGAATATCATCGGGTAACACCTCGATACGTGCAATGGTATCGTGATGCCTGACACGAAACTGCTTTAAGCCGAGACTCCTCATATAGTCCTCAGCAGCGGCAACGATGGTTAGCTTTTCTTCCGTAATGGATTGCCCATATGGGAATCGGGAAGACATGCAGGCATATGATGGTTTATTCCAGTTGGAGAGGTTGAGATATTTTGAAACCTCCCGTATATCCGCCTTTCTCAAACCGCTTTCTTTTAAGGGGCTGCGTACTTCGAGTTCCCGTGCGGCATCAAGACCAGGCCGATATTCATTTACATCATCGAGGTTTGCGCCATCTGCAACGTTTTTAAATCCTTTTTCTTTTGCAATTTCTTTAAGCTTCCCAAAGAGTTCTGATTTACAAAAATAACAACGATTGGGGGGGTTTTCGGCAAATCCCTTGATGCCGAGTTCGCTGGTATGAATTGTCATGTGTGGAATGCCAATTTCCTGTGCAATCCTCTGTGCCTCTTCATATTCATGGGTAGGATATGTTTCTGAACGTGCGGTAATAGCCAATGCCTTATTTCCCAAGACATCATAACAAACTTTTGCAACAAGGGAGCTATCCACGCCTCCGGAAAAGGCCACCACGACACTTTCCAGTTTTTTTATATTTTCTATTAATTTTTGGAGTTTTTCTTGTGTATTCATAGTTAAGGAGGAAAAAGTTAAAAGGCCACAGAAGAAAATGTTTTATCTTGTAGTCCTGGTTTTTTGATATGAAATGTTATGACAAATCGAGCATTCTCTGTATTGCAATTCGTGCCTTCGCGGCGATGTCATCAGGTACCTTTATCTGATAAACAAGGTCCTCCAATGACCACAGTACCTTTTCCAGGCTGATGAGTTTCATGTTGGAACAATCGGCAAGCCGGGTAATTGTATAAAAGTGTTTTTGCGGATTTTCTTTCATTAAACGATGCAAAATGCCTACTTCCGTTCCAATTATGAATTCGTTTGCATCGGATTCCCTGCAGTACTTTGCAATGCCCGTTGTGCTCGCAACATGATCTGCCAGTGTAATTACATCTGGTGTACATTCCGGGTGTACGACAACCTTTGCATAAGGATGTTCTGCTTTCAGTCTGATAATATGTTCCGCCAGTATCCTGTGATGAGTTGGACAGTATCCTTCCCAGAGAATCATGGGACGATTCAATTGAGAAGCTACGTAACCACCCAGACTTTTATCGGGAATAAAAAGAATTTCCTGATCACGGGGGACTGATGATACAATTTTCATCGCATTGGAAGAGGTGCAACAGATATCGCTTTCTGCCTTGATGGCAGCGGTACTGTTTACGTAACAGACAACCTTTGCATCCGGCCGTTCCTTTTTCTTAAGTTTAAGTTCTTTGAGCGTAATCATATTGGCCATAGGGCATCCCGCATGCTCATCGGGGAGTAATACCGTCTTATTGGGGCAGAGGATTGAGGCAGTTTCGGCCATAAAATGCACGCCACAGAAAACAATAATATCAGCCTTTGCTTTTGCGGCCTGCTGGGAAAGTCCTAAAGAGTCACCTGTAAAATCTGCTATATCCTGGACATCGCCTCTTTGATAATTATGGGCGAGGATTACAGCATTTCTCTTTATTTTTAATTCTTTTATTTTATCAACTATTGATGACACCAACATCATCCTGTAAAAAAGTTGCCGAATGCCTCATAGAATGTTAAGGAATTTCAATG
>JAXMAC010000055.1:0-21485 GCA_046350595.1 Candidatus Brocadiaceae bacterium
AAAAACACTATACGGAGATAATATTGATATTGGCGGTTCAGGTATTAATTTGCAAGCCTGCTCAAATCTTTACGGTATGCACAAATATCCTCTCTATTCCATCTCTTCCAGCGACATGGTGGATTCGCTTCGCTTAATCCACCCTACTGCTTCTTTTTTTTAAGATTATTTACCAGTCACATACTCCCTTTGTTACGACGGCTTGGGTTGCGGTTTTGCCGCTCTATGCATTAAAGTAAAGGACAAGTTTGTAGTGACGACTTCAGTCGTCATATCTGCATATTGTCCGTTACGAGGAAGCGACTGAAGTCGCTACTACAAACAGGAATATTGCATGAACACAATGAAAATTCCTTACTTTTAAATAATCTGTGGAAAGAATGCGTAATTCTCAGTATATTGAGTTATTTATTAAGGAATATAACCTCTTTATTAAAATTTTCTGTTACCGAATATCAATATACAAGACTTAAACCGTGACAAACAAAGACCTTTCAAAATTAAAAATAGACAAGTCTGATGCCTTGCACTATTACAAAAAACGGCGGAAGTTACTTTCTAAAATAACCGTCGCTATTCTCGTCATCATTACAGGTTTCATTCTCTATCGGGTAGTTTTCAACCCGACGTTTAAAGTAAAAGTAGTCACCGTTTCACAGGTTTATCCTTCACAGATGTTCACCTTACTCAATGCCAGCGGTTACGTTGTTGCACAACGCAAGGCCGCCGTATCATCAAAGGCGACGGGAAGACTTGAATGGCTTGGCGTGGAAGAGGGAAGCAGGGTAAAAAAAGGACAAATCATCGCACGTCTGGAAAATGAAGATGTCGTTGCAGCGCGTGACCAGGCAGAGGCCAATTTGAAAAATGCTCTTTCAAGTCTGGAGATGGTGAAGGCAGAATGGGAAGAGGCGACATTGAATTACAATCGCCAAAAGGAACTTGTATCTCAAGGGGTTGTATCTCAATCAGAATTTGATATAGCAGATGCCCGCTACAAAAAAGCACAGGCTGCGGTGACCGCCGCAGAATCCTCGATAAACGCATATAAGGCTGCATTACATGCAGCCAGGATAGCAGTGAAATATACGTTTATCCGTTCGCCGTTTGACGCCGTGGTATTAACAAAAAATGCCGATGTCGGTGACATCATCACGCCTTTAGGCGCAGCCGCTAATGCTAAAGCTGCCGTAGTAACCATTGCCGATATGGACTCGCTTCTTGTAGAAGCTGACGTTTCGGAGTCTAATTTACAAAAAGTCATCGCTGGTCAACCGTGTGAAATACAGTTGGACACCTTACCTGAAATCCGTTTCCGGGGCATTGTGCATATGATCGTGCCAACCGCCGACCGAAGCAAGGCCTCAGTTATGATTAAGGTAAAATTTCTGGACAAAGACAAACGTGTCCTGCCTGAAATGAGCGCCAGGGTGGCTTTTCTGGAACGACCTGTCTCTCCTGATGAACAAAAACCAAAGATTGTCCTGGATACCAATACAATTATAGAACACACCGGCAGGCCATTCGTTTTTCTCGTAAAGGATAATCATGCAGTGAAGACCCCTCTTGTCACCGGTATTTCTCTTGATAATATGATAGAGGTATTACAAGGCGTCAAACCGGGGGATACTGTTATTGTCAATCCGCCGAACAGACTTAAAAACGGTTCGAAGATTACTATTCAAGAGAAATAAATGGAAGACGTAAGACATCCTATTGTTGAAATAAAAAACCTCACGAAGTCTTACTATCGGGGTTTTGAGGTAATACCTGTTTTACAAAACATTAACTTCGAAATACCCGAAGGAGAATTTCTTGCCCTTATGGGGCCTTCGGGGTCGGGAAAAAGCACTTTGTTAAACCTTATTGCCGGCATTGATAAAACAGATAGCGGTATTATAAAAATTGGCGGTATTGATATTACTACATTGTCGGAAACAGAACTTGCCCGATGGCGCGCCACTCACGTGGGATTTATCTTCCAATTTTACAACCTGATCCCCGTGCTCACGGCGTATGAGAATGTAGAGCTTCCCCTCCTGTTAACCTGGCTTTCCCGCAAGGAACGGTGTGAGCATGTGGAAGCCGCCCTCAATATGGTCAACCTCACAGACCGTATGAATCATTACCCAAACCAGTTATCCGGCGGCCAGCAGCAGCGCGTGGCAATCGCCCGTGCAATTGTTACCGATCCAACCATCCTGGTTGCGGACGAACCAACGGGAGACCTCGACAGGATTTCGGCAGAGGACATATTGGGACTCATGGCCCGCTTAAACCAGGAATTCAACAAAACGATTATCATGGTTACCCACGACCCCCATGCGGCAGAAAAGGCACACAGTATAAGAAGACTTGAAAAGGGCGTTTTCAATGCACATCCTTAAATTGATAATACGAAACACCCTCCGTCACAAATTTCGCACATGCCTCACCATCCTTGGTATAACCATCGCAATCCTGGCATTCGGTATACTGAGAACCATTGTTCATGCATGGTACTCCGGGGTAAATGCCTCTTCAGCAACCCGCCTCATTACCCGAAATGCCATATCCCTTGTCTTTCCGCTCCCTATTTCATACAGGGAAAAGATTCGTCAAATACCCGGGGTAAAAAGTGTCTCATTTGCCCGATGGTTCAACGGCACCTATATTTCAGAAAAAAACTTCATACCGAACTTTGCTATTGATACAAAAACATTCATGGAATTATATCCGGAGTATTTACTTCCCGATGATCAGAAAACCGCTTTCTTTCGGGATCGCAAGGCAGCCATAGCGGGCAGGAAAGTAGCTGAAAGATTCAACTGGAAGATCGGCGATGCCATAACCCTTAAGGGAACCATCTTCCCCGGCACGTGGGATTTTGTCCTGCGCGGGATATATTATGGCGCTGATAAGACTGCGGATGAAACACAACTATTTTTCCATTTCGATTATTTCAACGAACGTATGAAAAAGACTATGCCGGGCATGGCAGACCGGACAGGTGTTTTCATCATAGGGGTAACGAGTTCCTCTCTGGCAGCCGGGGTATCTGAGGCGGTGGATAACATATTTAAAAATTCCCTTGCAGAAACCCTCACCGAAACAGAAAAGGCATTTCAGATGAGCTTTGTGAGCATGACCGAGGCAATTGTCGTGGTAATCCAGTTAGTCTCATTCATGGTCATTATTATTATCATGGCCGTTGTAGCCAATACCATGGCCATGACCGCACGGGAACGAATCGGGGAATATGCAATCATGAAGACGCTTGGATTTGGCGGCGGGTATATTGCTATACTTATATGTGGCGAGTCCCTGGTTATGACCATAAGCGGGTGCATCATTGGCATTATACTCACGTATCCTTGCGCACATTATTTTGGCAATCAGGTTGCCACCTATTTTCCGGTATTTGACGTATCACCAACAACGATTCTTATGGACATAGCAGCATCGTTTTTGGTAGGTTTCATTGCGTCTGCCATACCGACCTGGCGCGCCATAAAAATCAGGATAGCGGACGGGCTGAGGAGGATATGAACTGCCAGTTGAAATTTCAAATATCCTATGGCATGAGCCGTATTCTGATGGCACTGGCAATTTAAATCTGTCTCCCCATGTTTAAAGGCATACCTCTAACCTATAGTTTCCGAAACCTCCTTACACGGCGGCTCACCACAACGCTGACCGCTTCGGGTATGGCCCTCGTTGTCTTCGTATTGGCAACGACCCTCATGCTCGCCGAAGGACTCCGCAAGACCCTTGTTGACACAGGATCGTATGATAATGTGGTTATCATACGCCGCGCATCTACGACTGAAGTGCAAAGCGGCATAGACCGATACCAGGCGTCCATTATTGCGACACAACCTGAAATAGCGTCCAGTGAGCGTGGCAAAAAACTCCTCGCCAAAGAACTCGTGGTTATCATAAACCTGCCAAAAAGAGGCAGTGAAAAACCTTCAAACGTCACGATTAGAGGTGTAAATGAGCAATCGTTTCTTTTACGTCCCCAGGTCACATTAATCGATGGTCGTTTACCAAAACCAGGATTATCTGAAATTATTGCCGGAGAAAGTATTGCAAAAAGGTTTAAGGGATGCGGTATCGGTGAAAAGCTCCATTTTGGTATGAGGGACTGGACGGTGGTGGGTATCTTTGCAGCAGGCAATACAGGATTCAATTCAGAGATATGGGGAGACGTTGACCAGCTTATGCAGTCATTCCGCAGAGGTGTTTATTCATCAATCATAGTTAAATTACGGGACTATGCAGAGTTTGAGATATTTAAACAAAGAATAGAAAACGACCCCAGACTGACACTTGAAGCCCGGCGTGAAATACAATACTATGCAGACCAGTCAGAAATGATGACGAAATTTCTCCGTATCCTGGGCATATCGATGACCATCATATTTTCCATCGGCGCCATGATTGGGGCAACGATAACCATGTACGCCGCAGTGGCAAACCGTACCAGTGAAATTGGCACATTGCGGGTACTTGGCTTTCAGCAGAGCAATATCCTCGTCGCCTTTCTCGCTGAATCAATGTTGATAAGCATTATCGGCGGGTCTGCTGGACTTTTTTTCTCTTCCGCCATGCAGTTTATCACTGTTTCAACGGTAAACTGGCAGACGTTTTCAGAGCTGGCGTTTTCGTTTACCTTAACCGGAGAGATCATTTATAAATCTCTGATCTTCTCTCTCGTGATGGGGTTTCTGGGTGGCGTCCTTCCTGCGTATCGTGCATCGAGGATGAAAATTATTGATGCCTTAGGGGTAAGATAAGTTGTATATTTCAATGAGATTTTCAGATGAAAATTCCTATACGTTAAATTAGACCTTAGGCGACTGGTAGGAGCCGTCTCCTGACGGCGATGGACATACCCACCGGCGAGCAAGCCCCTGTCGCCAACAGAAGTTGGTTCCTACCACAAACATTACAATTTTTTAACATTTAAGGGAGCAACCGATGATTCATACTGTTGACCATATTAACCTGGTAGTCTCTGACCCGGGTAAAAAATATTAAAGACAAAAAGGCAAATTACAAGATTTGAGGAAAATAATATTTGCGTCTTATGTTATTCTTTGTTCTAATTTTATTAACACAAAAAGTAATTTCACGTCATTCATCCAACAATTTGATTTAGAGGGAAGACTTATTTATGTATTTGCCAATTCGTAAACTAACCTTGAATCTTGTTTTTCTTTTTTTTACCGTTCTGGTGCATATTGGTTTCGGCACCGTGTGGGGTTCCGACCATGCTGATACACCAGAGTTGATAAGCATCGGGCGACACGAAGCCCGGTTGACAGATCTGTTTTCATTCCAACACGGCGATAATCTCGTCCTCGCTCTTTGCACAAATCCGGCCATTCCTAAAAGTGTCTCGGAGTACATCTTTCCTTCTGATTTGACATTGCGGATTCATATTGACAACCACAGCAAGGTTAGCTTTGAGAATCCTGATGACAATTCTGTTTACGGAGGCACCATTGTCCGGCCAAATCATGTTTCTGAAGATATAACGTTTAAGATAACATTCAACAAAGGAAAGCCGCAACTCTGTGTAAAAGGCTTGCAAAACAGCGTCAGGAAAGACATTTTGCTTTTTGCCGGGCTTCGCGATGACCCGTTCATCCGTACACCTACCTTCGGCAAAAATGTGGCAGCCGTGGTGATGGAAATACCAATGAGCGCCGTCATGGGTTCACAGCCGACACTTTTGATTTGGGCTACCTCCAAGATACCAGATATAAAGGGGCCAATTTCAGATCATGACGGGCGAGCCCTTCGATCTCAGTTTGAGAATCAATTGAATACAGAGAAGCCTCGTTATCAGGGATTACACCCTGACGTTATTATTTACGATATCTCGCGGCCAGCGGCATTTCCCAACGGTCGCAAACTGGAGGATGATGTGGTACATCTCGTTCCCAATCCCATCATAGACAGCGCCACACAAAATGACGTTCCATTTTTGATAGATTTTCCCTACCTGGCACCTCCACATCCACCGACTCCATGATTCACCTGATAAACAATTTCATGAAATTCCGCTCATATTCCACTGCCTGGTTACTCATCCTGTGTTTTTACGTTCCTTCTATTGGAGGTTGTACAGGAATGATCTTCAGTCATGGTCAACTTGATAGTGACGCACGAATTAACTACTACACGAAGAAGATTGATCATGACCCACAACTGTATCCGGCTTATGTACAGCTAGCATCAGCCTATCTGGATAAAGCGTACGATACGCACGATCCGGATTGTTTAAAAAAAGCTCGTTCGGCATTAGAGTGTTCGATGGAAATCCAGCCGAGCTTCGAGGCATTCAAAACGATGGGGGCTGTTTGCTGTTTCGCGCACCGTTTCGATGAGGCGCTCCAATGGGAAAAACGAGCGGCTGAAGCATGGCCAGCCGATACCAGAGTTACAGCCCTGATGGTCGAAGCATATATGGGGCTCGGGCAATATGAGGCAGCGAAGAATTTACTTCCGCCGGATGGTACAAAACCAGTTGATTTCCATACGGCGGCAGCTCAGGGGCAGTGGTTGGCTTTACAACATCGTTACGACGAAGCGGTTAATGCTCTCCTGGCTGCGGCCGGTTTCGCGCAAGCACAGGAAGTAACCGACCTCGTTGTCTGGGCTAATGTTTGTGCTGGCGGTATTCTGCTGGATTCAGGCCAACCTCTGAAGGCACAACCGCTCCTGGAGGCTACTGCCAGGCTTGATCCTCAAAACAAATTCCTACGTCTCCACCAGGCTGAGTTCCTGGAAGCCGAAGGTCAAGCGGAACAGGCGTTGGCAGCCTATGAGGCGTTGGTGAAAGAGCACGATGATCCGGAGATACACCGCAAAGCGTTCGTCGTGGCCCGCAAGCTTAGCCTTGAATCTCACGCCCAGTTCCACTTCGAAGCGGCAGAAAAAGGCTACCAGCGGGCTATTGAAGCTGGGGAGATTTATACCCTGGGTGCACTGGCACACCTCTATTGCGAAGCGGACGTTCACCTGGAACAAGCATTGACTCTCGCACAACGTAACCTTGAGCACAAGAGAGACACTGAGGCAATAGAGATACTTGCGTGCATCCGCCGCAAACTCTCAAATTAACGCACAGAGATGCACTTCGCGTCAAGCCCTCGTCGAACAAAGAGGTGGAATTTCGCATACTATTTCTGTTTATCCTCTGCCAGCCTCTCCGCGATCTCAGTGTGTTCTCTGCGGCGGGCTAAACTATTACTCAAAACTTCACCGGCTGGACTTGGTTTCCCAATATAATACCCCTGCGCACAATCTACCCCATATTCCCTCAGTAACTGTAATGTTTTTTCGTTTTCCACATATTCCGCAACAGTCTTTTTCTCAAGCCCACGCGCCATCTCCACTATGCCCCTTATCAGATGCTGATCCATACGGCTCTCATGCAAGTTGCGAATAAAACTGCCGTCAATTTTCAAATAATCTACCGGCAGATGTTTCAGGTTCTGATATGAAGAAAAACCACTGCCAAAATCATCGAGCGCAAAGCGACATCCAATAAGCTTGAGTGTAGAAATGAAGGAATCTGCTTCAATCATATTTTCCATACTGGCCGTTTCTGTTATTTCAAACATAATGCTTTTCGGGGAAATTCCTGTTTCAGATATTTCTCTCTGAATGAGTGATAATAACCCTTTATCATTAAATGCCTTTCCCGAAAGGTTAATATCAAAAAATTGCCCCTTTTCTGACACCTTGTATGCAGCAACGAGACGAATTGCATTGCGTACTACCCAGCGATCAATTTCATGGATCAGTCCGTATCGCTCTGCAACGGGCAGGAAGTCATCAGGCATGAGGATTTCCAGGTTCTCACCATGCATGCGCAGCAAGACCTCATACCCGCAGACAATCTCTTGTTGTATGTCATATATTGGCTGTAAATACAAGGCAAACAAATCCTTATTGAGCGCCTTCTGAATGCGATTCTCCCAGACGAACCACGAATCAATCTTCTCCTTGTGTTTCGACTCAAATACACAAACGCGGTTACGACCTTCCTCCTTTGCAGCGTACATGGCTATATCGGCACAGGAGAGTAATAATATTGCATCGTCTCCATATTCCGGGAACTGAACAATACCAATACTTGCAGTAGTACCAAGGCTTAATATCTTATCTATACGGCAATGTTCCTTTATTGACAAAAGGATTTTTTCTGAAACCGCCTGTGCTTGTTCCTGCGTGGTAAAAGGGAGCATAATGGCAAATTCATCACCTCCCAGACTGGCAATGACATCGGTCTCGCGTATATGTTTTCTCAGTACACCAGCTAATTTTACGAGAAGCCAGTCCCCTTCCTGATGCCCCAGGGTATCATTGATATACTTGAAATTGTCCAGATCCAGTAATATGAGCGAGCCACTTTCTTTACGGCGTTTCATCAGGGGTACCCAATTTTTCAATTGTGCTATGAAATATCGTCTATTGTGAAGCTCGGTAAGCGGGTCGTGTTCTGCCAGGAAAATGAGTCTCTCGTCATTTTGCTTCCGCTTGGTAATATCTCTGGCAATCCCCATGACTCCAATTATGTTCTTTTTTTCATCATACATAGGAATATTTTTATATTCACAGAGTATCCCTGTATCTTTGAAATAAATCTCGTCTTCTGCATATTCGCCTCTCAATGTCCTTGTGTAGATATCATGTGCTTTTTTCAAATTACTTTCTTCAAACAACGACTCAAACGACTTTCCATAAAACTCTTCTGGTTTATGGCCGGTAAGTTTTTCAAAAATCTTATTCAAAAATAAAATATTCCCCTTTGTATCGCAAAAGTATACGAGGTCGTTTACTTCAGAAAACAGCATCTCATATTTTTTTAATCTTTCCTCAGCCTTCTTTCGTTCCGTAATATCCTGCACCGTGCCAACCATTCTCAGCGGCTTACCGTCCTTGTTAAACACAACTTCGGCTTCAGCATGAACGATGCATTCAGAGCCGTCAGGGCGAACAATTCTGTAGTCGATGCTATAAGCATTTCCACAAGATAGTGCAGCAGTAACCGAGTTCCTCACGAATTCACGGTCGTCGGGGTGGATAAATTCATGGAGACGCTCGTACGTTAAAGACTCTTGTTGTGGCTTCAAGCCAAATATACGATAAGTCTCATCAGAGTAGAAAGATTCGTTCTTTACTACATCCCACTCCCAGCTACCCAGGTGTGCAATCCGCTGGGCATTGATGAGGTTTTCCTGGCTTCGTCGTAGTTGATCTTCCATACTTTTGCGCTCGGTGATGTCGCGCACCGTGGCCTGCAATACCTTTTTTCCCTGATAGTCAAAGGCGGAAAGCAGCACTTCAGCCGGAAAATCCTCTCCGTTTTTGCGGCGGTACATCCAGTCAAAACGGTCCGACCCTTGATCGAATGCCATAGCAATTTTCTCATTTGCGGCAGTGCGTGAATCCTGTCCGTTCGGTTGCAAGGGCGGCGACAGCTGGGACAGGTGCATGGAAACAAACTCGTCCTTGCACGACAGACCGAAGATTTCCAGCGTACGCTTGTTGCAATTGAAGAAGCCATTTTCCGTCAGCAGCATAATGGCGTCGTTCGAGCCTTCGTAGATGGAGCGAAATTTCTCCTCGCTTTCCAGCAGCGCAGCTTTCGCCTGTTCAATCGCACCTCCGATGCCTCGCGACACAAACGCGATCACGACGCTGACAACCGCAGTTGAAATCAACACCACCAGGGATACCCAAAGCGCAGTGTTCGTGTTATGATGCGGCATAAGCGCATTGATCAACCAACCTTCGCCAACGACGGCCAGCAGCGTTACCGGCAAAAATGCCCGCAATATGCGGGCATGTACCGGTGCACCGAGGATCAGACACAGAGGCCAGGCGTGTGGGTCCGCAGCGGCCAATAGGCCCAAACCATACAGCAACATAGCTACCGCAGTCGGAAGCGCCACAGGGATGATGGTACCGCCATACAGGAGCGGCGTCCCATACGCATACCCAATCAACACGACCAAACTGACGGCCGTCGCACTCACGGACAGGCAGGCGGGAAGACTTGGACTAGCCATCCACCATGGGAATGCCAGCAGCAAAGCAATCAAAGCAAAACTCTCCAGCAAAAGCCCGGCTGCTGTAAGTGGTGACATGCGACCAATTGGAACGCCCCTGAAAGACTCAGGGTTTTTTAGCAGGAATTGCTCAGGGTCGAAGTCGAAGATACCCGTAAACCGCAGGAGCAACAGACCCGCCAAACCTGAGACGAGGATGGCCGCGACGGCGGAAAACTGGCTACAGTACCGCCGCGTAGGCCACCTGACGTGGACAAACAAACCCGCGCTGAGCAGTGTAAACGCCAGCGCCGTGCTAGGCGCTATGGGGATGTATTTGGGGTTCATTCGTGCGAGGGACAACCATCCACTAGCCCAGCCCATAAGGGCAAGCACCGAGATTACGCAGATCAGCAATGCACAGATTCGGGCAAGACACCCGGAGACAATTGCCCGTGGGCGAACAGTCTCATTCATTGTCAGTTCCTCCTGTAGTCGATGACTAACGCATATAATAGAGACAATGCCTACTTAAGAGTTTTCTCATTAACAAAGGGTAATATAGGAGTTGTAATCGCGGTCGCTCGTAATGACCGTTAAAAATTTAACTTTCTGTTATTACCCTATTCCCCCTGGAGGGGATTAAAGAGAGGGGTGTAAACAAACCCGATACGGACCTATACCTGTATTTCTTCAAAACCTTTCACACGATAATCTATTTCCCCCAAACCCTGCTCGTGCGATTCCCTGATATAACCCACGTCTTTCGGTTGAATATCAGTACGCAAACTGCCCCGGTCTCCCCCAATCATCCCAAAAAGGCAGGACTTTTTTTCATGGCAGTTAAATAGGATAAACCATAAACACCAGCCCCTGCAGCAACACCTGCCTTGAGAAAGGTTCGTCGTGATATTTTATCGTGTATATGCATAGTTTACGAAGCTCTCAGAATATCTTTTTTTTCCATCGGAGACGTTCCGATGGAACGTCTCTACGGGAAATATAATTCGTTTTATTATCTCAAACTCAATCTGAAAAAGCCAGTTTTTCCTCAAACACAGGCATAGAATAACATTTGTTTTACATTTTCAGGGCACGGAGAATTCGGTTGAATTCACGCATATGATTCCATATAATTAAGAACTCATTTTAATTTAATTCCATAATAGTTAAAGTGCGCGCAGATTCTTATTTTTGGCGTAAAGTCAGGTATTGGCATAATGGAAAATATTATTTTAGCTCTTTTCCAAGAGGACAGAAAGAAGGCCTTTCAGCAGTGGGATGAAATGGCAAACAAATGGGGCACCGTTGCAGAGGACATTATTGCGCCATGTATAAAAAATATAGCCGAAAAGTATTTTCATCTCAAGAAGGGATGACATGATGGATATTATGAATTTTATAGAGGTTGAGTCTAAAACATAGGTAAACACCAGGAGACTTTTTTATACATGCTTGATATCAATTTCATCAGAAACAACCCTGACAGAGTAAAGCAGGCTATCACACATAAACATGAGAACGCAGCAAGTATAGATCTAATCCTTGAGCTTGATACGCAGCGAAGGTCTGCGATTTATGCCTGCGAACAATTAAAAAGCAAGCGCAATGAAAAATCGAAAGCGGTCAGTGAACTGAAAAAAAAGGGACAAAACGCCGCCGTAATTATTGAAGAGACAAAAAAGATTGGTGACGAGATAAAGTCCTATGAAGAAAAACTATCGGGACTTGAATCTCAAATCAATAATCTCCTGCTCCGTATCCCTAATATTTCCGGCAACAGACGTGCCTATCGGCAAAGACGCGGAGGATAATGTCATCGTCAAGGCATGGGGGCAACGGAAGACATTTGATTTTTCCCCCCTGCCTCACTGGGAACTGGGTCGCATCCTGAACATCCTGGACTTGGAACGTTCATCCAAGATATCCGGGTCGGGATTTATACTATTAAAAGGACAAGGCGCAAAACTTGAGCGTGCTTTATTCAATTTTATGCTGGATGTACACACGAGGGAACACGGTTATACCGAATTATTTCCACCGTTCCTCGTTAACCGTGCATCCATGACAGGCACGGGACAATTACCAAAACTCGAGGATGACATGTACAGAACTGCTACGGACGACCTCTTTCTCGTGCCCACCGCAGAGGTCCCCGTAACCAATATCCATCGGGATGAGATACTCTCTCACAAAGAGATGCCTCTTTACTACACGGCCTACACCCCCTGTTTCCGGCGTGAGGCCGGTTCTTATGGTAAAGATACGCGAGGCATTATACGAGTACATCAATTTAACAAAGTCGAATTGGTGAAGATTGTCAAACCGGAAACCTCGTATAATGAACTTGAATCGTTGCTCCTCAATGCTGAAAAAATACTCCATCTCCTTGGATTGGAATATCGGGTAGCCAAACTATGTACGGGTGATATGAGTTTTGCTGCAGCAAAGTGTTATGATATTGAAGTGTGGGCGCCTGGAGTAGGCAAGTTCTTAGAGGTTTCGTCCTGCAGTAATTTTGAAGATTTTCAGGCAAGACGTATGAACATCCGTTTCCGTGATGAGGATGGCAAACTGCGTTTTGTCCATACCTTAAATGGCTCTGGTCTGGCTTTGCCAAGAACGGTTATTGCATTACTTGAGACCTATCAACAAAGGGATGGTTCAATTACCATTCCTGAGGTTCTTCAGCCTTATATGGGCGGAATTAACATTATAGCCAAAAAATAAGTTGCAGCGAATTAGGTCTTCGGCGACTTTTTTTGTAGGGCGAAGTGGCGCTTCGCCCTACCTTTGAAATTGCCTCATGTTTAACTAAGGATTACTCCTTATTTTTTAAGGAATAACTCTTTCCAAACATTTCAACGCCAAACCATTTTCCCTCAGAACCGATAATCAATTTCCCTTTCCCTGTAATAAGGATGAATAGTACCAGTAACGGGAATAATATGGGTAATGCAATTAGGAAAATAGACAGGGTTACCAAAACAGCCGGTATTGACGCAGCAAAGATAACACCAAAAAGCGGAATGATGAGCATGCTTACAATAACGAGGACACCCACGGCAAATATTATAACCGGGGGTAGAATCATGATTGACAATGCGCCCCAAAACGACTTGGTAAAAAACCCGGAAACTTTCTTTCCATACAAAATCACGCCACTATGCATATCCTCTTGAATCATTGCATTTATGGATTCAAGCGACTTTTCTGATTCAGCCACTACCTGCTTTGTTTGTACAACGGTCTCTGTTTCATGTACAGGAGTGTCTGCGGAAGCATCAGTATTCTTTTGTGATTCTGATACCTCTGTTTTCTGAAGTTCCTCAGAAGTTTCCTGTGTTTTTTTCTTTCTTTTCCATAGCGCCATATAATGTCACCCTATAGTATTGGTACGAAAATACATATTTTCATGCCCTTTTGTGAGCTGTTTACTCTGTAAAATCTTTTTTTGTAAGTTTTTCACAACCCCGTTTACTTCTTGTCAGGAGGTGGAGTTTGTTCATGAGGGAAAGATTGCTTCGCTCGCAATGACCCCAGACGACTAAAGTCGCCACTACAAATGCTCGCAATGACAACGTGCTGTGTGCCATCAAAATGCATAGTAAGTGTCATTACGATGGTATTTTCCGAAGCAATCTCCCTGCTTTCACAAGAGAATTGGTTGCTTCGTAGCTACGCCAGGAGATTGTTATCGCCTTTCAAAAAACACTTATTCCTCACACAAACTTGCAATGGCCTGAGCAGCAATAGCCTCACAACGGCCAATTGCGTCCACCCCTTCCATAGTCGTTGCCTTTATATTTACCCTCTTTGCATCTACCTGAAGACATTCAGCAATGTTCTTCTTCATTTCTATTTTCTTTGCGCCTATTTTCGGTTTTTGCGCAAGGATCATCACGTCTACGTTATTAACCCTGCAACCTTTTTCTTTCACCAGTTCAATAACTCTCGAGAGAAGCAGTTTACCGGAAGCCCCTTTCCATCTCGGATCGGTATCGGGAAAATGTTCACCAATGTCGCCAAGAGCCGCAGCCCCCAGGAGCGCATCACACACTGCATGGATCACTACATCGGCATCTGAATGACCAAGAAGCCCCTGGTGATAATCAAATTCTACGCCACCCAAAATCAACTTACGATTTTCAACGAGTCTATGAATGTCGTACCCAATCCCAAAAAGCATAGTTTTTACTTCTTTTTACCAGCGAGAATCTGCACTAATATCAACAACCTGTTTTGTTCCTTTTGCCGTTTGCTATAACTCTTCACCGTGACTATATTGAGCTGCCTGCCTGCAAACTTTCTACGCCTCAGCTTAATCCACTTTTCCGCATAAGGCCCTTAACGCTTTCCAATAATGCGCTTACTTCTGACACCTGCCTCGCGATTTCTTCCCGTTCAGTCCAGCGGAGGTCCCGATAAGACGAAATATTATTGCTGATTTCCTCGATTACACGGTCAATAGCTTTATCAATTTCAAATTTCATAAACTCAACAAAGCGTTCGCAGATTGCATTGGTACGCTTCACAAACTCGTTACGGAATGTCTTTCGCCGCTGAGGAAAGACTGCAAGACCAATAGCAGCCAGGGCAACGGAAATTCCAATTATTGCCGGAGGCGGGACAATCCATGAAAATACCATGGTGCCTGCCACCCCCATACCAATCGCAAGCACCTCAATCATTGAAAAGGTGATAAAGCCACTCTGGACGACATTGTTGAGCCGCCCCGATTCCCGATCAATGTCCAACTCTCTGAATTCCTTAGACCGGGACTTTAATGCTATTTCAATCTCATGCTTCCGGTCATCGTAACGATGTTCGGCATGGCCATCAAGAATACCCCCTGCACGACGGTCGTACCCTACTTCTTTTTCAATATGTTCCCTTGCCATATCCCACAATGAACGATTATTCCTTGCCACGTAATCAACAACATCGTCTATAATCCGATCTAAGTCCGTCTGCGGATTAAGAATTCCATATACCTCTCTCTTAAACCGTTCTTCAATCTTATCTCTTCCTACTTTCGACAAAATCACGGACTTCATCGTAACAGAGGAATTCATGAAATTATCCATTTTTTCCTTCAGCCGTGAAAAAACGAGATTTATTTCGTCCTTGTATTTTAAGGTATATTCCCGCATATCCTGTTTTTTGTTTTTTATTCGGGTTTCAAATCGCTCTATACTTTTGATATCGGTATTACACCTGTTGACCTTTTCGGTGAGATTTTGCTGGAGTTCGGAAAACACACTGTATAAATATTTCAGAGGGCTAACCAATTTAAAGTCAATCTTTGTATCCAAATCTAATTTATCGAACACAAATGCTTCAACTTCCGCAATCTTGCTTTTTTCAAGAAGCGCCTGGTCGCCTTCCACCTTTGCCTTATAAGCGTCCTTTGCAGAAACAGCAAGGATCTTTGGCTCAAAGCCAAGTAACCGGTAGCAATTCTTTTCAAGGAAGGTTATTATCTCCTTGAGTTCTTCCGGGGTCTTTAGATCTATCTTGTTCAGGACAAAGAGCACCTTTCTGCCCCATTTACCCTTCAGAAATTGGAGAAATTGCCGCTCACTTTCTGTAAATGGGTGATCTGCCGACGTAACAAAGAGCACAAGCTCTGCCCTGTGTACAAAACTTTCCGTAAGCGCTGCATGTTCTAAAATGATAGAATTAGTGCCCGGTGTATCCACCAGGGCCACATCCTTTAATGCTTCCATAGGATAGGTTGCCTGGCATAAGTGGTCTCCCACTTCTTTTATTTCACTCTTATCGCCATACGTCAACAACGTAATCCGGTTGGTTGTGGGAGTCGGCCCTTCAGTGAGGACATGTTCACCACACATCGCATTAATAAAGCTCGACTTACCCGAGTTGTATTCACCGGCCACCAGGAGGTAAAAAGGCTCCTCCAATTGTGTGCGCATATCGACAACCTTTTTCTCCATGTCTGAGATGCCGATGCGCTCAAAGAACTTTTTGGAATTATCAAGAAGATTGACAACCTCTGGATAAATATCCCTGTGTTTCGCTTTCGTTGTGATCGTTAACATAACCCCTATTTTTAACTTTTGCTAAATTAAAAACAATTTAATCAACGCAGTTATCAATACTGCCTGCCCTTGAATAATTTTATAATGTATCAATCATGAAAAAATAGTCCGGATAAAATTATCGCAGGTCGCAATCATTCATGATATTAGGCAGAAAATCAGTAAAAAAAGATGTTACCAGTTTTTAGAAGACAAGTCAATTTTTCTTTTATATGCAGAATGCTATGGCCTCGACCTCCACACCGACATCCCTTGGCAACCTTGCCGCCTGCACTGCCGCCCTTGCCGGATGTTTCTGCCGGAAGAACTCCTTATAAACATCATTAACTGCAGCATAATCATTCAAATCCTTCATAAAGACGGTCGTCTTTACCACGTTATCCAGAGACGAACCAGCCGCATTCAGAATGTTTTTAAGATTTTCCAGAACCTGCTTTGTCTGAAGTTTAATATCCCCCTGAATAATTTCACCCGTTGAGGGTATTATGGGAATCTGTCCAGATACAAAAACAAGATTCCCAATCTTGATTGCTTGAGAGTAAGGGCCAATCGCAGCCGGCGCGTTATTTGTTGAAATGACTAATTTTTCCATATTTTATCCTCCCGTATAAATTTTCTGATTATCATCCTATCAAAATTTCACACCATCTTTCAATTATCAAACAAATATTTTAAAGGATTTTTCGTTGCATGTCCTCGCCTTTTTTGTTTCAATCTTTTCAAAAAAACTATTTACCACGGATTGTAGTACGGAAAATACAAATATCTGTAGTAATCCTCAATTATAGTGAACTTTCATTTTCTGTATGCGGGTTACCTGTTTGTAGTGGCGACTTCAGTCGCTTTCTTGTGATGGACAATACGCAGGTATGACGACTGAAGTCGTCACTACAAACTTGATGCATAGGAGTTTCAAATTTTCTGTTATTACATAACCCGAACGAGTCGGAAAAGACCGTAGTGGCAAGGCGCGCCTTGTCACTACTTAAAATATTTTTGCTGAAAATGTCAAAATATTATTTGTAAGATACTAACACACCCCCAACCCCCTCTCGAGAGGGGAGTATAAAAGTCCCCTCCTGGGAGGGGATTCAGGGGTGGGTATTAATCTTGTTATATAAAAAGTCGCCGAAGGCCTAATTTATGCGTAACTTACGACTGCTCATTGAATACGATGGCACCAATTATGCCGGATGGCAATGCCAAAAAAATGCCATAACCGTCCAGGAAACCCTTGCGGGCGCCATAGAAAGAGTCGTGCAGGAAAAAATTACCCTGTACGGAGCCGGACGCACGGATGCAGGCGTACATGCATTGGGTCAGGTGGCCAATTTTAAGACCACGACTCACATCCCCTGCGAACGTCTCCTCCTGGCAATTAATTTCTATCTCCCTCACGATATCACGGTAAAAGAAGTGGCAGAGGCGACAGAATCCTTCCATGCCCAATATTGCGCCACGTCCAAGGTTTATCAATACACCGTTTTCAATGACTGGATACGAACATCGCTAAATCGCAATTTTTGTTATGTATCCGGATTCATGTTGGACATGGACAAAGTGATACAGGCCTCAAAACACCTCATAGGAACCCATGACTTCACATCATTTGCCACGCAGGCACAGTGCGAAAAGAACCGCATACGCACCGTAACGAATTTAGATATAAAAAAGGAAGGGAAATACCTTTATTTTACCATTGAAGCAAACGGTTTTTTGTACAATATGGTAAGGGCAATTGTGGGGACACTTATTGAGGTAGGCAGAGGAAAAATCATGGTGGATCATATGAAAGAAATCTTAGAAGCGAAGAATAGGGACATGGCCGGCCCCACCGCGCCTGCAAAGGGATTGTGTCTTATAGAGGTTAAATACAAGACAAAATAGACCGTTGTATTGGGAAACTGCCTGTAATGATTTATCGACAGGTATTGAGATAAAAGAAAAGGTTATTGGCGGGAGCATACTTGGGAGTGATGCGTTTATCACTGGGGAAGAGAAAGATTGCTTCGCCGTCACTCGCAATGACAGGCAAGACAAGACTTTTTGCACAAGCTTTGTTTCACTCTGCAAAGAGACGAATAAAAATTTGATGAAATAAAAAAAGAACGAGGTATAATGGAGTAAATAACTATGGACTTGTTATATATCGGATAGCGGACTAAGGGGAAGTGCGATAGGAGAATTGACGGGGGCAGACTATAGTACCGTGAGCCTGGGAAGAAAACGATAAAATTCAAGAAAAAGCCAATTCTCGGACAACCTGTAAAGATTTGACCCCCTTTTTTCTTCTTTAACCATGTTAAAAATAAGAGGTCAATTTTCTTTAAGACATTTTGGATTTTCAGTTAGTTGGGTTCGAATCATCATGTAACTTAAAATAAAAAGAATAAAAAGGGGAAAAAAATGAAATTAAATAATTTGTTAATAATATCGTTAGTAATAAGTTATCTCTGTGTAGGATGTGGGAGAGGAAAGAAGCCAGTTGAGACTAAAAAAGAGATATCAGAAATTAAGGTGGAAGAAGGATTTAAAGCTGAAAAAATGGCTAACGAACTCTGGAATAAAATCCAGAGTGAAAATTACTGGGTAAACTGGAAGACGTGGCCAGGCAAAGAAGCTTTTTATAAAGGGGGGGAACCACATGGGGCTTTATTAACTACTTACGTAAATGATGCAGCCCTTAAGACAATTATAAATAAAAAGGGACAGATGCCTCCTGGGGCGATAATAATTACAGAAAACTATATGCCTGATAAAACCCTTGACTCTATAACGGTGATACACAAAATAGAAGGTTTTAATCCTAAGATAAATGATTGGTTCTGGGTTAAATTTGGACCGGATGGCAAGATCGCGACTGCAGAAAAATATGGTCAGACTCTGATGTTGGCTGGTAAAGTTGCGACGTGCATTGAATGTCATGGTGGACAGAATGCCAATGACTACATTTTTACAAGCCCTTTGAGAGAAGAAGTGTCTGAAGTTGAAAAAATAGAGAAGGAAATATTCGACGCCGAAAAAATAGCTAATGAACTCTGGAATAAAATGAAGAGCGAAATTTACCAGAAAAACTGGAAGATGTGGCCTGGCAAGGAGGCATTTTATGAAGGAAAGGAACCACATGGGGCTTTCCTAACTACCTATGTAAATGCCGCCGCCCATGAGGCAATTGTAAAAATAAAAGAAAAGATGCCTGCCGGAGCGATAATTATTAAAGAAAACTACATGCACGATAGAAACATTGCTTCAATAACCGTGATGTATAAGATAGAAGGTTTTAACCCTGATGCTTTTGATTGGTTCTGGGCTAAATTTGCACCAAGCGGTAAAGTCGTGACTGAAGAAAAAGATGGTAGGATCATAAAGTTGGCCGGTAAAGTCGCTGGCTGCATAGAATGTCACGGGAAACAAACCAGTAATGACTATGTTTTTACAAGTCCTTTGAAGTTAGAGCACACTTTACCGTGACCGCCTCACTTTGAAGATTAGTTCAGGGAACTTGAAAGGGTAAAAACATGAAAATAATAGCATTTGCGTTAGTAATAATATTTTCTTTATTTTTCGTGACAGCTTGTAACCAGAAGAAACCTGATCTTACTGAAACCAAGGTATCGGAAAAGGATGTTAAACGTCAGACAGAAGAAGCCCTCGAAACGACACAACCTTACCTAAAACAGAAAAAGGAGGAGTATCAGATGCAACTGGAAGATAAGCTAAAAGACCTCGAAAATAAAATAGAAGAATTACAACAAAAGGCAGAAAAAGCAGGAGCAGAAGTAAAGGACAAATTAATTGAGGTAATCGAATCATTGCGAAAGAAGCAGAAAGAGGCAAGAAATAAATTAGAGAATCTCAAATCTGCAGGCGCTGACGTCTGGGAGGATGTTAAGTCTGGAACGGAGACTGCTCTTGAAAACTTGAAAAAAGCATACAATGATGCAGTTTCGCGTTTCAAATAATTTCAGTGTTAAAAGGTAGGCGACCTTGTATTTCACGATTTGGATTATCAGCGGTATCATTGCTGGCTGGCTCACAGGACTGGTGGTAAAAGGACGAGGCTATGGTCTCATTGGCTTCCTGGCTATTGGGGCATTGGGTGGCGTAATTGGAGGCTGGATATTCAGAATGTTTTGGCTACTATCGACCAATTGGATAGGAAATATCTTTGCGGCTGTAATTGGGGGGATAATATTGATCGCGATTGTTCGCACTATACGTCGATGAAGAAAATATAGTGGTTATCCGCAAAACCAACCGGGCCAATGCAACTGACGACTTTGTTTTCTCGTAAGACAACTCGAAAAGAAAGTCTAAAAAGAGTTATGAGTTGTTAGAATTGGTTACATCTAAAGAAAAGGAGGAATACGAATGTATCTCGCAATCTGGATTATCTGTGGCATTCTTGCTGGCTGGCTTACAGGAGTTGTGGTAAAAGGGCAAGGCTACGGCCTTATTGGTGACTTGATTATTGGACTATTGGGTGGCATAGTTGGAGGCTGGCTATTCGGTCTGTTCGGTCTCTATGCTACCAGTTTGATCGGGAACATTATCGTGGCGGTGGTGGGAGGCATTGTATTGGTTGCAGTTGTTCGCGTCCTACGCCGGGCATAGGCAAGTATTTCTCCCCACATGAAGTTTTAACCATCCACTACGGTACATAAATCTTCACTGTTTGGATCATGTGAAAGAAATCTTAGGAGCAAAGAATAGGGACATGGCTGGCCACACAGCGCCTGTAAAGGGATTGTGTCTTGTGGAGGTTAAATACAAGATAAATATTGAAAAAGATACTTATTCAGATGAGTTACTGCGGGGTTTTGATAAAATGCTGGAAAGCGGCTGCAACCTTTTCAACATGAATTACCTGAAGGATAGTAACAGGGAACTCATTTTGATGTTACTTGATAAGGTGCAGGTAACAGGAAATACCTTCCCATATTAGAGTCGTGGGAACAGATCGATTACAAGAAAGTAAGAGAAAGAATTGGGAAAGTAATTGTCCATCTTAATCAAAATGACCCCAAAAATTAATCATACATCAAATTCGTGGTTCACAGTCATATAAGGTTGGGTAGCAAGATAAAAGAGAAACCACAGGTTGCACAGATGACACATAAAACTGAAATGAAGATGAGAGGTTGGGAAGATAAGTTAACTATAGTGAACATCTTAAATAAGTTGACATGCAAACGTCATTGCGAGCGACAGCGAAGCAATCCTTCCTTAAGATTGTTTCGGGCTAATGCCCTCACAACGACAACTTTCTTTTAGCATTTACTATAAAAACTTCCCATCTCCCCAACTTTTTATCCAATTTTTATCTTCCCCGTGTTTTCTAAGGAAGTGATACTATATGGAAACTTTAGAAATA
>JAXMAC010000056.1:0-21348 GCA_046350595.1 Candidatus Brocadiaceae bacterium
ACAGACTATGAAGCAGTTGTTGGTTCCAATACTATTGAAGAGTTACGAATACTAGCAGGTAAACTTCAGGGTAGGGTCATCCAGAACATCAACTCCACTGCTGTGGGTGGTGGTGTGGCGGAAATTCTTAACCGCATGGTGCCTTTATTGCAGGAATTGGGGGTGGACGCCCGATGGGATTTTATCAAAGGCGGCGAGAGTTTCTTCAACGCCACAAAGAAATTCCACAATGCCTTACATGGAAAAGCCGAGGAAATTACACCGCAAATGTTTGAAACCTTTATGGAAACCAGCCAGAGAAATATTGACGAGGTAAAAATGTATGGAGACATCATGTTTATCCACGACCCGCAACCCATTGCACTGGTTAAGAAAAAGGAAACTTTGCCCAACAGCAAATGGATATGGCGGTGTCATATTGATGTCTCAATGCCAAACAAACAGGTATGGGATTTTTTAACACCATTTATCCATCAATATGATGGCGCTGTCTTTTCCGCACCTGGTTTTTCACAACCCTTACCGATAAGGCAATTTTTGATATCGCCCTCTATTGATCCTTTGAGCGATAAGAATAAAGATTTACCACAGGAGACAATAGACAAAGTCTTAGAAAAGTACCAGATACCCAAAGATAAACCTATTGTCACGCAAATCTCGCGGTTTGACTATCTGAAAGACCCGGTTGGCGTTATTGAGGCATATCGAATTGTAAAAAGACGCATTGATTGTCAACTCATTATTGCTGGTGGGACGGCAACGGACGACCCTGAATCGACCAAGGTTTTTGCAGAAACGAAGGAAGCGGCTGGCAATGACACCGACATCCATATTCTCTCCATTCCTTCCGGAAGTGACATAGAGATCAATGCACTCCAGAGGGCAGCCACGGTTATTGTGCAAAAATCACTGCGTGAAGGATTTGGTCTTACCGTAACTGAGGCGTTATGGAAGGCAAAGCCTATTGTTGCATCCAGTACCGGTGGGATTCCGTTGCAGGTCAAACACAAATATAGCGGTCTCCTCTGTCATAGTGTCTCCGGCGCGGCCTTTGCCATCAAACAGTTATTAAACAGCCCGGAGTATGCCAAAAAGCTTGGCGAAAATGGCAGTGAGCATGTCAGGCACAACTTCCTCCTTACCCGCCATTTAAAGGACTACATGCTTTTGTTCCTTTTCATGTACCATCCTGAAGATGTTGTTTATTTATAATAGTTACAATAATATCTATTTGGCACAATTCTCCATCATGGAATCCCTCAGAAGTGGGAACTGGTATCGATTGAGAAGTATATACGGTTGAAAAATTATGATAATGAAAACAATGAAATATTTTTCCATTTACACCATTTTAGTCATATATCATCTTTTTGCTGTAAGTGTTGTCGTTGCAGATACGTGGAGTCTGGAAGACAGTCCATTACAGAGTGAATGGGGGTTGGAGGAACAAACCGTAAAAAATGAGTGGGGATTGGAAGAACAGATACCAAAGCATGATAAAAGTGATAGCATCATACTGCATTATGATGGAAAGACATGGGAGTGTGTCTTTAATGGACATGGTGTGTGGCTTAATGCTATCTATGGGTTTGATTGGAATGATATCTTTGCTGTTGGTGATAACGGTGTAATTCTCCATTATGATGGACAGGCATGGATTAAACAAGAAAGCAATGCTACCTACAGGCTCAATAGGGTTTGGGGCAGCAGCCATGATAATGTTTATGTTTCAGGAGACCATGGTACTATCCTCCATTACAATGGCAAGAAGTGGAATAAATACAATATAATGACCAACAATTGGCTAACTAATACCTGGGGCCTTAATGAAAAATATATATTTGTTGTAGGCGCTTTGGGAAAGATATTGCATTATGATGGGAAAAAATGGAAGGAACAAAATAGCGGCACTACCAACTGGCTTTATGGTGTTAGTGGCAACAGTACGGATAATGTCTATGCTGTAGGAGATTATGGGACTGTACTTAAGTATAACGGAAAGGAATGGAAGCGGACTGTTTTAAATACGAATAAAAGGCTTACGAGTGTTTGTGTGATAGACTCAAAAAATGTATTTGCGGTGGGTGCAGATGGCCTCATCCTTCATTACGACGGAATAAATTGGATACGGGAGAGAAGTGGCACGAATAACTGGCTTAGAAGGATATGGGGTATTGATAGTAACAATATCTTCACGGTGGGAGATTACGGAACTATACTTTATTACGACGGTACAAAATGGAATAAACAAAAAAGTGGTACAAGCTATTTATTGTTTGGGGTATGGGGCAATAAAAAAGATAACGTATACGCGGTTGGGATTAATTCCACCAGTCACTATGATCATCTTTTGGGTGTAGCGCGTAGCGCAAAATGAAACGGGCATGGTAGCCGTACTCGAATATCGAGAATCGAAAATTATACTCAACCATGCACAATTTATTAAAAAAATTTATGAAGTAATACTACAATTAAGGAGGCTCGGGAATGCAGCCTAAAGAAATTCGTCTTAAGGATGATCCGCTTTGGTATAAGGACGTCATTATCTATGAGCTCCATGTAAGGGCCTTTTACGACAGCAATGATGATGGAGTTGGGGATTTTAAAGGACTTATAGAAAAGTTAGATTATCTCGAAAACCTGGGAATAACCGCTCTGTGGTTGCTTCCCTTCTATCCGTCTCCGCTCAAAGATGATGGATATGATATTGCAAACTACTTTGGCATTCACCCCGATTATGGTGTACTCAGAGATTTCAGGGAATTTATTAAAGAAGCGCATAAGAGGGGCATGAGGGTCATTACGGAACTCGTTTTGAATCACACTTCGGAACGACATCCATGGTTTCAATTGGCCAGGAAGGCAAAACCAGATTCGGCAATGAGAAATTTTTATGTCTGGAGTGATACCCCTGAAAAGTATAAGGAAGTAAGAATAATATTTAAGGACTTCGAATTGTCAAATTGGACATGGGACCCCGTTGCAAAGGCTTATTACTGGCATCGTTTTTTCTCTCATCAGCCGGATTTAAATTATAACAATCCCCTTGTGCGTAAGAAAATCATGCGGGTTATTAATTACTGGATGGATATGGGTGTGGACGGGTTTCGTTTGGATGCCGTTCCTTACCTCTTTGAAAGGGAGGGTACAAATTGTGAAAGCTTGCCGGAAACGCACGGATTCCTGAAAGAACTCAGGGCATATATTGATGGCAAATTTAAAAATAAAATGCTCCTTGCTGAGGCAAATCAGTGGCCAGAAGATGCTGTTGACTACTTTGGGAATGGAGTTGAGTGTCACATGGCATTCCACTTCCCCCTGATGCCCAGGTTGTTCATGGCAATCTGGATGGAAGATAGATTTCCCATAATTGATATCCTTGAACAAACCCCGTCAATACCCAATACATGCCAGTGGGCATTTTTTTTGCGAAACCATGATGAACTTACCCTTGAGATGGTAAGTGATGAAGAGAAAGATTATATGTACAAGGTTTATGCAAAGGACCCTGTCGCACGGATAAATCTGGGTATTCGAAGACGTCTGGCTCCGCTCCTTGGAAACAACAGGAGAAAAATAGAAATCATGAATATCCTTCTCTTTTCTCTGCCTGGCACTCCTATTATCTATTATGGAGATGAAATTGGAATGGGGGATAATTACCGCATTGGCGACAGAAATGGCGTAAGAACACCGATGCAGTGGAACGTGGACAGAAATGCCGGTTTTTCCCGGGCAAATCCTCAAAAGCTCTATCTTCCCGTTATCCTGGACCCCGAATATCACTATGATGTTGTTAACGTTGAGAATCAGGAAAGGAATCAGGCATCGCTTCTCTGGTGGATGAAAAGGATTATTGCAATGAGGAAACGTTTTCAGGCATTTGGGAGAGGAAATATTGAATTCTTGTTTCCTGATAATCCAAAAGTACTTGCGTTTATACGTCGTTATAAAGAAGAAATCATTCTTGTTGTAATTAACCTTTCGCGTTTTTCTCAGGTAGCCGAACTTGATCTGGCGAAATTTTCCGGGTATTTTCCCGAAGACATTTTTAGCGGAAATAAATTTCCCCGGATAAAAGAAACTCCCTATCTCCTTACTTTCGGACGTTACGATTATTTCTGGTTTGTGCTGAGAAAAGAAGAAGAAACTATAAGGTTTGGCAAGATACGAAACATTCCTGAAATAATAAGTGGAAGCTGGAAGACAATTTTTACGGGAAAACCAAGAGAGATATTAGAAAGGGAAATTTTGCCTCCCTACATAAAGGCGTGTAAATACTCTAGCGGTGTATGCCAGGGGATGCGGGAGGTTAAGATTATCGAGAATATTAATATAAAAGAAAATTTATGCGATGTCCAGCTTCTCTTACTGGAGACTACCTATACTATGGGATTACCCGATATATACCTTCTTCCACTCTCATTTTCATCCGGAGACAAGGCTGAAAGTATCGTTATAGAAAATCCACAGGCAGTTGTTGCACACTTAAGATGTGAAAATACAGAAGGAATTATACACGACAGCATTTATGACGAAGAATTCCGTAAACATCTCCTTCTGATGTTTACCAGACGGCATACTATCCATGGTCTTCATGGAGAGCTTCTTACATCTACGGAAAAGATTTTTAAAACGTATAAACAAAAAAACCTCTTTTCCGCAAAGTCTCATGTTCTGAAGGCAGAACAGAACAACTCATCTATTCTCTACGGTAAAGAACTCATTTTAAAATTGTATCGGCGCCTTGATGAAGGGATGAATCCCGAATTAGAATTGTGCAGGTTTCTCACCGTGAAGAAATCCTTTCCCTATGTTCCACCGTTTTTAGGAGCGATAGAGTACAGAAGGCAGGGGTACGAACCGGTAGTTATTGGTATGCTCCAGGCCTTTGTTTCAAGCGAAGGAGATGGGTGGACATACATGCTTGACTCGCTGGGGAGATACTTCGATTGTATCCTTATAAAAAAATGTGAAATTCGGGAAGTACCGTCTATTCCCCACACTCTTTCAAAGTTTACTTTTCAGGAAATCCCACTTCTTCAGGAAATAATAGGCGGCGCCTGTCTTGAAATGGTAAAGCTCCTGGGGAAAAGGACAGCAGCGCTCCACCTGGCGCTTTCGTCTGAAACAGAAGACACAAACTTCATGCCGGAGCCTTTTTCACTCTCTTACCAAAGATCGTTGTATCAATCTATGCAGTCTCATACGAAAAGGGTTTTTACGCTTCTCGGAAAAACGGTAAAAAATATACCAGACAAACAGAGAGAATTAACTCAGGAGATATTAAGCCTCGAAGAGGCCATAACAGACCGTTACAAAGACCTCTTCAAAAAGCAGATATCGGCAATGAAGATAAGGATCCACGGGGATTATCACCTTGGCCATGTCCTCTATACCGGAAATGATTTTTTTATTATCGATTTCGAAGGGGATCCCGCAAGAACCTTGAGTGAAAGAAGATTAAAAAGATCGCCTTTGAGGGATGTCGCAAGTATGATACGGTCATTTCACTATGCTGCCTATAACGCCCTTTTAAGGTATGCACCCATGAGACCGGAAGATATTCCTGTGTTGGAACCCTGGGCAAATGTATGGTATCAATATGTTGCAGGGACATTTTTGAGGTCGTACCTGAAAACAGTGGCAAACGCACCTTTTATTCCACAGGATAAAGCAGATATCGATACCATGTTAAGGGCGTTTCTTTTAGAGAGGGCGGTATATGAACTCGGACACGAGTTGAACAATCGCCCTGAATGGGTAATTATCCCCCTGAGGGGCATAAAACAACTGATGGAGACTGAATAATGGCAACAGATGATTTTCCTCAGACAAGAATACCTGGTTCAACATATAGACTCCAGTTCAATCGCCAGTTCAGATTTCCGGATGCCAGGAGGCTTATCCCCTACCTTTACAACCTTGGCATTACCGATATTTATGCCTCCCCTTATTTTAAGGCGCGCGAGGGCAGCCTTCATGGCTATGATATTGTTGACCACAATACCCTTAATCCGGAGATAGGTACGGAAGACGAATATAATGAAATGATTCATGAACTCCGGAAATATGAAATTGGACAAATTCTCGATATTGTGCCGAATCATATGTGCATCGCCAGTAAAGAGAATGCGTGGTGGATGGATGTCCTTGAGAATGGACAATGTTCTCTCCACGCAGATTTCTTTGACATAGACTGGGAGCCGGTTAAAAAAGAACTAAAGCACAAGATACTTCTTCCGATTTTGGGCGACCAGTATGGAATTGTCCTTGAGAGACAGGAATTGCAACTTGTTTTTAAGGACGGCGAATTATTTGTCAACTATTATCAGCATATGTTTCCCATAAGACCAGAAACATATATAGACATCTTGCAGCATTGTATCGATGAATTAAAAGATCGTCTTTCTCCTGAAAACAGCCATTTTAACGAACTTATGAGCATCATCACTGCATTAAACCATTTGCCGGCCCATACAGAAAAGGACCAGGAAAAGATAGCAGAAAGATATCGTGAAAAAGAAATTATAAAGAAACGTCTAGGGAATCTTTACAACGAAAATGTCGCGATTAAGACATTCATAGATGAAAATGTGAGGATATTTAATGGAGTGAAGGGAAGACCGGAAAGCTTTGAACTCATTGATAACCTTCTGAACAAGCAGATATACAGATTTTCTCACTGGTGTGTGGCTACTGAAGAGATAAATTACCGGAGATTTTTTGATATTAATGAACTTGCTGCAATCAGAATGGAAAACCCATTGGTCTTTAAAGAAACCCACAAACTCGTGTTCAGACTTATCAGGGAAGGAAAGCTGACGGGGCTGAGGATCGACCACCCCGATGGCTTATACAATCCATCCGAGTACTTTCAGAGATTGCAAAGGAACTGTTTTCTCCATAAAAAGCTTGGTCTTATGGAGAATTTAACCGAACCATCCGGGGCAGAAACAGAGGTATTAAAACAATACGATGAACTGGTATCATCAAACCCAATGCAGCGTCCATTTTACATAGTCGGCGAAAAAATCCTTATCAAGGGAGAAAAGGTGCCTGAAGACTGGCTTATTTACGGAACTACAGGATACGAATATTTAAATTCCGTGAATGGTATTTTTGTTGAAACAGCTCATGCGAAGGCATTTGATGAGATATATACAAGGTTTATCAGGCAAAAGATATCCTTCATGGATATTGTCTATGAAAAGAAAAGGTTAATCATGGAATCTTTAATGTCCAGCGAAGTCAATACATTAGGACACTATTTAAACTGGCTATCAGAGAAGAATAGACATACGAGAGACTTTACCCTGAACAGCCTTACAAACGCAATAAAAGAAGCTATCGCCTTTTTCCCGGTTTACAGAACATACATAAACCAATCAGGATTAACAGAAAGGGATCGGCGATACATCGAAATTGCAATATCAAAAGCAAAGAGGAAAAACCCTGCTATGAGTGAATCTATCTTTGATTTTCTCCGTGACGTCCTGTTGCTCAAATATCCTGAAAGTTTTGGGGAGGTTGATAAGAGAGAGTGGCTTGATTTTGCAATGAGATTTCAACAGATTACAGGACCTGTTACTGCAAAAGGGGTTGAAGACACCGCCTTTTATGTTTATAATCGCCTCATTTCCCTCAACGAAGTCGGTGGAAGTCCGGATAGGTTTGGAACGCCGATGGAAACCTTTCACGGGCAAAATATTGAAAGGTTCAAGTTTTGCCCCCACACCCTTATTACTACCTCGACGCATGATTCAAAGCGCGGTGAAGATGTAAGGGCAAGGATCCATGTGCTTTCGGAGATACCAGATGAGTGGAGGGAACATCTGATACGATGGAAACGGCTTAATAAGAAAAAGAAAGGTATTGTTGATAGCCAGGTCGTGCCAGATACAAAAGAAGAGTATCATCTCTACCAAACGCTCATCGGCGCATGTTTCGTTGGGCCAATAAGCGGGTCTGTAGATGAAGCGTTTAAGAAGCGGATTAAGGATTATATGATAAAAGCACTGAGAGAGGCAAAAGTCAACTCTAGCTGGATTAATCCAAACGTGGCTTACGAAGATGCCCTGATAAATTTCATCGAGAGTATTTTGAGCAATGTCAGAAGAAATAAGTTTCTCAAAGATTTTCAAACATTCCAGAAGAAGATATCCTCTTACGGCATGTTCAACTCTCTCACGCAAACATTGCTTAAGATAACCTCCCCTGGTATTCCAGATTTCTATCAGGGTACTGAGTTGTGGGATTTTAGTCTTGTAGACCCCGACAACCGCAGACCTGTCGATTACAGCGTAAGAACCAGGATGCTGGAGGAACTGAAACGGAATGAGCAAGAGATGCCGCTATCAGAGTTTGCAAAAGAATTGACTATCAATAAAGATACTGGGAAGATAAAGCTTTACCTGACATATAAGGCGCTCAATTACCGGAAAAATAACAGAAAAATATTTGAGAGAGGAGAATATCAACCCCTTGAAATAAAAGGAGACACAGCTAGCAACGTTTGCTCGTTTGCAAGGAAATCAGGAGATTCCCTGGTGCTGGTTATCGCCCCCAGATTTTTTACAAGACTTATACAACAACCTGAAGGTCTTCCCTTTGGAAAAGATGTATGGAAAGACTCGATTGTTGTTATACCATTTGAGGGAACAGGCATAAGGTACCATAATATTTTTACAGGAGAGTATGTAACTCCCGTAAGACAAAATGAATCAACTGTCTTGTACTTGTCTGAAATACTAGCACATTTTCCAGTGGCTTTAATGGAAAGGATTATTTGAAGATGTTTGAGAAGTACACATTACCGAAGAGAAGAAATATTATTATGTACACATTATATCTGAGCATGTGCTTCGTATGGGTAGGCCTATGTGCTAATACTCAGTCACAATCTCTTGAGAAAAAGGCAGACGAAGTGAAACTCACGGAAACAGGCATAACAGTAAAAGCCGAAGATATTGAAACAGCCCGAATAAAGGTAGAAGAGATAAAAACCGCACAAGGTAAATCCATTGAAGAACTAGAGCTTATGATATCGAATTTAGAAAGCGATGCAGAAACAACATCTGTATATCTTGAAGGGTTACAACGAGAGAAAAAAGCCTATCAGGCAGGGACAACAAATCCGGAATTTTCAGAATTGCTGGATAAGGAACTTGTGGTTATCAAACAAAAGACCGATGTAGACAATGAGCAGATACAGACATACAAAGACCAGATTACGGCCATTCAAAATCAGGCAAAGGTTTATGCCGACGGTGTTATTTTATTAAATTCGGTAATAAGGCTGTCAGAAACACTTGCCATAATGTCTTCCGACCAGGCAATCACAGCAAGAAAAGAGACAGACATTGCAAATAGTTATATCAAGGCAGTGCAGGCAAATCTCAAGGAAAAGGAAGCGCTTGTTTCACATTTTACCAGGGAATTGGAAGATGTTAAAGTGCAGGTATCCACTAAGGAGCAAGAGCTTTTAAAGGATTTAGAATCTGTGAAGGCAAAGATCCAGGAAGATGCACTTATTACAGCAGTACAAGAAAAGATTAAGGGTATTGTTGCGTGGAAAAAGGCTGTAAATACGCAGTGGGTCACAATATTTCAAAAAAGACTGGAAACAGCCGGGATTCGTTACGATGAAGCGGTACAGACACTGAAAAACGCAGAACTCAATGCCGCCTTTTTAGCCGAAAAGGCAAAACGTCTGGAAGAAAAGCTAAGGGAGGAAGAATTAAAAAAAAAGCAAGCCGAGTTAGATGCTGCAAAAAAAGCTGAGGAGGCTACGCAAAAAGTTGCGGATGCCATGAGGGTAGAAGCAGAAAAGACCATAGAGGAAACGGCCAGGAAAACCGAGGAAATTGCACAGGAACAAATGGTAACGACCTCTCCGGAAAAAAAGCGGGTGTTGGAGTTAGAGGCTGAGGTACATAAGCAAATTGGATTGTTGGCAAAAAAGAAGGACGAACTTATTACCGTAGGCGCACAACGATATAAAGCTGTTACCGAATATAAAAAGTTAGAAGCAGAAGTTGAAGATTTAATAAATAAAGGAGTGGGGTTAAAAAATGCTGAAGAATTGCTTAAAAAAGTTGAGTCGGAAACAAAACGCTTCTCGGAGGCAATTACGGCATTGGAAAGCCTCATCCTTTCTGTAAAACAGGAGGAAAAGCTGGTTTCTGATAATCTAGCTATAGCGCTTGATGAAATTTCAAAAATTGAAAAAGAAGTAACATCATTTGAAGACAAAGAGTTGGCTGGAAAGGCAATAGAATATGCACGCCAGATAGTAAAGACACAGGAAGAACAGACAGGACTTATATCTACAAGATTAGACAGATTGCATGAACAACTCGAAATTAAGAAAAATGCGTTAGTCCTGTTGGACAAGACGAAAGAAACCTTGAATAGTATAAAGGCCGCCAATGTCTGGACAAGGCTAAGGAGTTCAATTTCTACAAAGACATTTATTGTGTTATATAGAGACATATCAGGCAGCTATGCCCGATCAGATTCTTTGATTAATGCAGTCCAACTTCATACAAAAGGTTTTATAACATACGGAGCACAAAATAAGCACACCCTCATATTCTGGGTAAAAGTGTGCGGAATAGTACTGCTCGCCATGGGATGTTACTTTACGAAACGACGCATCCTGGGTCTTTGCGCAAAAAAGGCAGTTGAATTCTATGAATACGAGGGATCTTCTGACTACAAAAAAAGACTTTTCTACAGTCTTTTCATAATCCTGCGAAAAAGTATATTCGCTATATTATTAGCTATTCTTGCCGTGCTGGTCGCAGTTTTTTTTGACCTACATATTCCAGTAATAAAGGCAACTATACAGGTACTCATCTATATTGCCACTTACAAAGTTCTCAGAGGTTTTCTGATTGAGGCTTTTAGCCCGGAAAAGGGAGATAAAAAACTGATTACCTCGCTTGCGTATGTATCGCCAAAACACCTTTATAAATCTTTGAGTGTTATTTTGTTATTTTCTTTGGTTTTATTATCGACAATTTCTGTACTCACCATATTTCAATACAAGAATGATGTCCTTGAACTACTTTGGTTTATTTACCGGGTAGGGACATTAATACTTTTATTATGGCTTGCAACACAAAAGACACTCATATTTAAATTGCTGCCGGATGCAGAAAGTCAATTAGGAAGGTTTCTTCACCGTATAATAATGGTAATCTACCCTGTCTTTATTACTTTTATTGTCTCTCTTTTTGCAATAAGAAGCCTCGGATACCCTGTATTAACTTATGTGTTGTTAAAAACATGCGCAAAGAGTTTTGCCATTGCATTCATTGCATTCTGGGCATGGAAGTTCCTGATAAATCGGTTAAATTATGTGAGAGAGATGCGCCTGAAGAGTGGACATATCAAAAAAGGCACGCCAGACGAAAAGAAATTTCACACATTTACGGCAATATACAGGGTTTCGTTTAATTATATCGTCTCTCTTATTGCCGCAATAATTATTATTCGCGTATGGGTTAAAACGTTTCGTGACTCAATAGGTTCTCCTGCTACCCCCTATGTGGTACAAAAAACCTTTGGGCAGATTGGCGCAATCCTGGGTGTTATTGGCAATGGATTGAGATACCGTTTTGTCTTTGAAGAAGGCAGGTATACGACACCTATAAAAATAATTTTCGCGTTGATAGTATTCTTTGTAGTCTTTTTTGTTTCACGTTATATAAAGAAACTTCTCAATGAAAAGGTGTTTTTAAAATTTCGGTTAGAGAGAGGTTCAAGACAGACCTTATCTACCCTGATTCGCTATGTCATTTTGTGTATTGCCGCGCTTATAGGACTCAATGTTGCCGGTATTCCTTTGCGGAGCCTTGCTATCTTTGCCGGGGCATTTGGTATTGGTATTGGCTTTGGAATGCAGAATATTATCGGTAATTTCATAAGTGGGATCATCCTTCTTTTTGAACGCCCCATGCGTGTTGGAGATGTTATCACCTTAGAAGATGGAACACTAGGAACGGTAGAAAAGATCAGTGTCAGAAGCACAACAATCCAAACCCCTGACGATATTACGATTACCGTTCCTAACTCGAAGTTCGTAGAGAGCAGGATAACCAACTGGACACACCCAACGCCACGTATGAGGGGTTTTGTTCGGGTGAATATTGCGTATGGTTCTGACATATTACTTGTGAAGCGGTGTTTGCTGGAAATTGCCAAACAGAATCCTAATGTAAGGACATATCCCGAACCTTTTGTACGGTTTGCCGAGTTTGGCGACAGTGCACTCATCTTTGAATTATATTTCTGGGCAGACGATCCGGGAAAACGCTGGTTTGCCCAGAGCGAACTCTACTTTGCAATTGATGAGAGTTTCAGAAAAAATAAAATTAAAATCGCCTTTCCGCAACATGATATTCATATTCGATCTGTTGTTCCACCATTGTCTCAGGATATATTGAATTACATGAGAAAAGAGAATAAGAATGAAGATGCTCAAAAAACCAATCACACGGAGTTTAAAACAGATTAGCTTTTTGCTCGTGTACATTTATATTTCCAGTATTGCCTTTGCTGAAGAGATAAAAACCGTCGATGGCGCTATCATTGAAGGCGAAATAGTGAGCGTTGACGAAGAATATCTCGTCATTCGTCAAAGCCACAATCATATACTATTTGTTCAATGGCGCATTATTAGCTGTATTATCAGAAAAGATGAAGTTTTCATAGTAAGCTGTAACGGAGATAAAAAGAAATTCCTCATTCTTTCTGCACCGGGCAACACAGTGTCTGCAAAAGATATGAAAATCACAGAAACAGATTCGCTATCGGCCCTCTATCCGGAGAAGATATTGGCGCAGTATTCATTCCTGCCGTCAGAAAGCGCGCCTGATTCCGGATTGGCAAAAGACATAAGCGCAACTCATTCCGATGTTCAGTTAGAGATCGGCGCACAAACGGTGAAGCAATGGAAGGGAAATGTAGACGGCGGACTTACATTACAAACCGGCAATAACGATACAATGACAACAAGCATAAAGGCTAATTTTTCGCAGGAAAGAATGAATGACAATTTCTATTTCAACAGCCTCTTGCTCTATGAAACAAATGGCGGCGCAAAAAATGCCGATGAGCAACGAGGCACATTCAAATATGAATTGAAACACTGGCAGAAGTGGTATTCGTTTTACCAGGAGAGCGTAGAACATGATGAAGTTGAAAAATTGAACCTCCGGTCGATAACCTCGGCAGGTATTGGTTATCGGTTTTTTGAAACGGATAGATTAAAGTATAAATCAGAAATTGGTCCATCTTTTACCTATGAAAGATTTCGTGACAATATTTTACAAACAAGTGCAGGTCTGAGGATAGGAAATTATCTGGATTGGCAAATCTTTCATTCAACCCTGTTTTATTCTAAGGTAGATTATTTACCCGTGCCGGAGGACTTCGCAGATTGGCGGTTGGAATCCGATACGGGATTAAGGCAAACCCTTACAAAATCTCTCTCATTTAACTTGAGCTGGATCAACGAATATGACAATCAACCCAGCGCTGAAAATGTAAAGAGAAATGACGCAACAATACTAAGTACCATTGGATACAATTTCTAAAAGACCTATGCTGAAAAGAGTGATTTTTTTCTCATCTTTAATCCTTGTGATTTTATGGAGCATATTCCCATTTTTCTGGATAGTATTGACCTCCCTTAAATTACCTTCTCAGATCATGCAACTGCCACCCATATTTCCGGATACTTACACCCTGGGCGCATACAAAAATGTCCTTTTAGGAAGCCAATTTCCTCATTACCTGTTCAACAGTTTTATGGTATCGCTATCAACAGTATTGATAACCATACCTTTCTCACTCCTTGCAGCATACGGAATATCGCGCTTCTCATTCCGGGGAAAGACTTCCATTTTATTCATGATTATTATCCTGTTTACCCTTCCTTCCATAAGTCTTGTAGCAGCCCTTTATAAACTTTTTTATGCCCTGGACTGGATCAACCTGCCTATTTCTCTTATCTGTACCTATAGCGCCCTCAATTTCCCCCTGGCCTTTTTCCTCCTGATAAAATATATTGACAAAATCCCTATCGAGATGGACTGCGCAGCACTCATAGACGGTTGTACCCATTTTCAAATCTTTCGGCACATTATCACACCGATATCGTTGCCGGGCATCGTATCCTCTGCTGTGCTTGTCTTTATCTTTTGCTGGAATGAATTTCTTTTTGCCCTTACCTTTACCCCGGATGAATCAACACGTATGGCATCTGTGGGGATTGCCCTGTTTCAAGGCACGTATGAAATTCCCTGGGGTGATATTGCCGCCGCCTCTGTCGTGGTAACGCTTCCACTCCTCGCCTTTTTAACGTTTTTCCAGAAATATATTGTACAGGGTTTGACATCAGGCGCGGTGAAAGAATGAAGATACGACTGCAAGACCTTACAAAGCAATACAGACATACCACGGCCGTAAACAATCTCAATTTAGAAATAAACAGCGGTGAATTTCTGGTTGTGCTGGGGTCCAGCGGGAGTGGGAAGTCCACCACGTTAAACATGCTTGCAGGTTTAGAAGCACCTACTTCCGGTTACATCTTCTTTAATGAACGTATGGTCAATCACGTCCCGCCTGGGAAAAGAGATGTTGCCCTGGTCTTCCAGAGTTATGCCTTGTATCCTCACATGAAGGTTTACGACAATATTGCCTTTCCCCTCAAAATTAGAAAGGAAAATAATATTGACAAAAAGGTTATTGAAATGGCTGATATGTTAGGGCTGAACTCCATGATGCGGAAATACCCGAAGGAGCTTTCCGGTGGAGAAAGGCAAAGAGTTGCGCTGGCAAGGGCGCTTGTCAGGAATCCGCAGGTCTTTTTAATGGATGAGCCACTGAGCAACCTTGATGCACGTTTTCGGCTTTCAGCACGGGGAGAATTAAAAAAACTGCAAAGAGAACGTAATATCACAACAGTCTATGTTACCCATGACCAGACCGAAGCCCTTACATTGGGAGACCGTATTGCCATTATGGACAAAGGCAATTTACAACAAATTGACAAACCCGAAGCGCTTTACCAGAAACCAGGGAATATATTTGTCGCCGGTTTTATAGGAACACCGTCGATGAATATGATGCATATAGAGCCGCGCGGAGACCGCTCCTTCGTTTCAGGAGAGACAAGATTTGAATTCCCTGCTCCTTTACCTGCAAAAACGAAGTGTATTCTTGGCATACGTCCGGAAAAACTGACTATAGCGTCTGCCAATGAGCCTTCTGCAATGCCGGGTTTGATTGAGTATATCGAATATTTAGGACACGAGACAATAATTCACGTTAAAATTGCTCCCAACATGACATGGTACGCAAAGGACACTGTTGAAAGAGGAAGGGTAGGCGAGATAGTCGGATTGAAATTTCTTCCCGAAGATACCCATTGGTTTGACCCTGTAACCGGGGAAAGGATAGCAATTTGAACTCAGTTGTGTAGGTTGGGTTAAGGAACGAAACCCAACATTAACCTATTCGATATTACGGTTTTTATCGTTGTGTAATGCAGTGCGATTATGATGCCGATCGAGGATCGTGGCGTGAGATTGAATATGACACACATAAATGCAGGATATGAACGAATTGTGTAGGGTTGAGATGTGGAAGGCGAAATCAAACATTGTCCGTTCGTGACATTCAAACAAATGTTGGGTTTTGTTCCCCAACCCAACCTTACCAAACTGGCAAGACGCTTGATATGCCGCCTGCTTTTGAAAATTCCGGTTTACCATGAGAGTCCATAGTGAAATTTAATCTCAAAAAAACAATTATCGTATCTGTTTATGTCATGGTTGGATTATGGATTACCTATACTTTTTTACGGGCAAAAAAAACGGCTGAGATAGTTTTTAGTATCGGAGCAGGAACAGAAGAAATCAGATTTATAAAAACTCTTATAAATAAATTTGAGAATGAAAATCCTGACATAAAAGTTACATTAAATGTCCTGCCTGCACCAACAGACCAACAACACCATTATTATGTTACTACGCTTGGGGCAAAAAACAAAAATGTTGATGTAATGAGAATTGATACCATCTGGGTCGCTGAATTTGCATCCGCCGGATGGCTTGAATCTCTGGGGAAGTATATTGACAAAGAAGACAGGGCATCTTTTATTTCTGTAACTGAAAAAATAAATGTCTTTCGGGGCAACTTATACGCCATACCATGGAATGCCAATATAGGTCTCCTGTACTATAGAAAAGACCTATTGGAAAAATATAATATGAAGCCTCCGGAAACATGGGAGGAACTCATTGAGATATGCACACAAATCTCAGCTTCTGAGTCTGTTTATGGTTATCTCTGGCAGGGAAAACAATATGAAGGGCTGGTCTGCAACTTTATTGAATTCATCGGTAGTAACAACGGCGAAATAATTGACGATACGGGAAGAATAATCGTTGATTCCGAACAGAATAAAATGGCGCTCGATCTTATGCACGATTTAATATGGAAGTATCGGGTATCGCCGCAAAATACCCACAGTGAGCTTATGGAAGAATCTTCCAGACATCTCTTCCAACAGGGTAATGGCCTGTTTTTAAGAAACTGGACGTATGTGTGGGAACTATGCCAGGAAGACCCGTCAATGAAAGGCAAGGTAGGTGTTTCTCAATTGCCCGGATTTTCTGATGGGAAACCGGCATCTGTGTATGGTGGATGGCATCTGGCGATCAATTCCCGATCAGAGAAAAAGGAACAGGCATGTCAGTTCCTTGAATTTTTAACCTCAAACATAGTTCAAAAAGAGTTAGCTATGAAGTTGTCCTGGGTACCCTCCAAGAAAGTATTGTATAAAGACTCGGAATTGTTGGAGAAATTACCTTTCCTTCCGATAGTAGAATCGGCTTTAAAAGATGTCCAAATCAGGCCAAATCTTCCCTATTACCAATGGGTAAGTGACATCTTGCAAAAACACATTAACAAGGTTTTAGTAAATCAAACAAGCAGCGAAGAGGCATTAAAAATCGTTAACGCAAAACTCGAAGGGGTTAAAAGTGAATTTGCCGAGGACTAAACTGCCTTATATGTTTTTACTACCAGGTATAATGCTTGTATTGACGTTTAATTTTATTCCCTTTATAGATACACTTGCAATATCTTTCAAAAATGCAAAACTCATACTGCAGGAAGAAAGATTTGCCGGGTTTGATAATTACCATGCAGTACTGACAAACTCCCGTTTTTGGTACTCCCTTTTTATTACACTTTCATTCACATTCGTTTCGATATCCCTGGAAGCTGTTCTGGGCTTATGTCTGGGGCTCATGATGAACCGGGTGTCATCTGTTAATAGTCTTTTAAGAATCATGATACTTGTTCCGTGGGCGATGCCGACTGTAGTAACTGCAAAGATGTGGCAGTGGATGTTTGACTATAACTTGGGTATTCTGAACTATCTTCTGGAAATTGTCAGCATCCAGCGAATCAACTGGCTTGGAGACCCATTTCTGGTTTTCTTATCTTTGGTCGTTGCAGATGTCTGGAAGACAACTCCGTTTGTGGCTATTATTGTTTTAGCAGGTCTCTCCGCCATTCCGCAGGAAATGTATAAGGCATCTGTTATTGACGGCGCAAATGCATGGCAGCGACTCCGTTTCATAATCCTGCCATTGCTCTTACCGGTGTTGGGTGTGGTCGTTCTATTCAGGGCTATTGATGCAATGAGGATATTTGACCTCGTGTATATACTCACGGGCGGCGGGCCGGGAGGTTCAACCGAAACATTATCTGTTTATGCTTACAAACTCTTCTTTTACAAGGGCGACTTTGGACAGGGCGCTGCCACATCGGTAATTATCTTGCTATTGGTAGCGGGATTCAGTTATCTTTATACGAAAAAATCTTTCGAAAAAGGCGCATAAGTAATGAAGATCGGATCGTGTAATGAAAAATATGGACGGTGTGAGTTCACAGTCTGGTCTCCTTTTTCGAATACGGTATCATTAAAAATCGTCTCTCCCCAGGAGAAGATTATTCCTATGGAAAAGGATTCCAGGGGATATTGGAAAACCGCTATCGAAGATCCGCGCCAGACAATCCTTTACTATTATAGACTCAATGACGAGAAGGACAGACCGGATCCAGCATCCCGCTATCAACCCGAAGGTGTACATGGTCCCTCTATGGTAGTTAATCATTCCTTCGGTTGTGAAGATAAAAATTGGAAAGGAATTGATCTGTCTGAAATGGTTGTCTATGAGCTTCATGTAGGAACATTTACCCCTGACGGGACATTTGATGCAATAATCCCCCGTCTCGATGAACTGAGGGATATCGGGATAAATGCTTTAGAAATAATGCCCATTGCCCAGTTTCCTGGCGAAAGGAACTGGGGTTATGATGGCGCTTATCCTTATGCCGTCCAGAATTCTTACGGAGGTCATGAAGGATTTAAACGTCTGGTAAATGAGTGCCATAAAAAGGGAATTTCAGTTATCCTTGATGTTGTTTATAATCACCTTGGGCCTGAAGGCAATTATTTTAGGGACTTCGGTCCTTACTTCACGGATAAGTATAAAACCCCGTGGGGTGATGCTGTAAATTTTGACGATAAATATTCCAATGAGGTAAGAAACTTTTTTATAGAAAATGCCATTCATTGGTTCAGTTATTATCACGTGGATGCCCTTCGCCTTGACGCCATTCATGCCATATTTGATACGGGGGCGAAACATTTCCTCCAGGAGCTTTCAGAAAGGGTTGAAGAATTTTCTCGAAATGAGGGTAGAAAATTCTACCTTATTGCGGAAAGCGATCTGAACGATACCCGTGTTGTAATACCAAGGAAATCTGGAGGGTATGGTATTGATGGAATGTGGTGCGATGACTTTCATCACTCGCTCCACACACTCCTAACGGGTGAAGATAAAGGATATTATCTTGATTTTGGAAAGATTGAGCATATGGTAAAATCCATAAGAGAGGGCTTTGTCTATTCGGGAGGGTATTCACAATTTAGAAATAAAAATCACGGTAACTCCTCAAAGGATATACCTGCAAAACAAATGGTAGTTTTCTCGCAAAATCACGACCAGATAGGCAACCGGATGCTTGGAGAAAGACTCAGCGCCCTTGTATCATTTGAGGCCACGAAACTCGCCGCAGGGACAGTGCTTTTCTCTCCTTATATTCCCCTTCTTTTTATGGGGGAAGAGTATGGGGAGAACACTCCATTCCTTTATTTTATAAGTCATTGCGACCCTGCACTCATCGAGGCAGTGAGGCAGGGAAGAAAAAAAGAGTTCTGTGAATTCGGATGGAAGGGAGAGCCTCCCGACCCACAAAATATAGAAACATTCCGTAAATCAAAACTAAACTGGCAAAAAAGAAACAAAGGCAACCACAAGGTCTTAATGGACTTTTATAAGAATCTGATAACATTTAGAAGAACAACACCACCCCTTTCATGTCTCGATAAAACGAACGTTACGGTTAATGGCCTTGAGGGGGAAAAGATTATATTTATGAGAAGGTGGAAGGGCTCTACCTATGTTTTTATTGTTTTCAATTTCAACTGCGTAGAAATCAAAACTACTCCTCCCATTTCAGAAGGGAGATGGATTAAGGTGCTGGATTCATCTGAAAAAACTTGGTACGGTCCAGGTTCTCTTCTCAAGAATGAATTGAAACCGGGGGATGAAATCATCATAAGGGGACACAGTTTCGTTTTATACAATAGGGAAATACTATAAAATGAAATGGGCATGGTAGCCGTATACGAATATCGAGAATCGAAAATTATACTCAACCATGCACAATTTATTAAAAAAATTTATGAGGTAATACTATAATAAGGAGGCTCGATAATGCAGCCTAAAGAAATTCGCCTTAAGGAAGGTGTAAAATGAACAGAACATTCGTTCGGGGTACATGGAAAGTTGCAACGATAATGGGAATACCGATACGGTTGCATTTCTCGTGGTTTATTGTTTTTGGTTTGATATCATGGTCTTTGTCTACTCATTATTTCCCGAAGGCCGCGCCAGAGCTTCCCGTAGCCGCTTACTGGATTAAAGGCATATTGGCGTCTTTGCTGCTTTTTGCCTCCGTTGCCTTCCATGAGCTTTCCCATGCATATGTGTCCAAAAAATACCATATTCCTATAACAGGTATTACCTTGTTCATTTTTGGGGGCATTGCACAAATGAAAGGAGAACCTCCACATCCCAATGCAGAATTCAGGATGGCAATCGCAGGCCCTCTTTCAAGTTTTTTCCTATCGGGTCTTTTCTTCCTATTGTCGGTAAACACTGTTAGTGGATCAAGGGCTCTTTTTTCCTATCTTGCACAAATCAATTTTATACTCGGCGTTTTTAATCTCATCCCGGCGTTTCCGATGGATGGTGGAAGGATTCTCAGGTCAGTATTGTGGAGCAGGACAGAAGATTATTTTTATGCTACCCAGAAGGCATCTAAATTTGGACAAAAGATCGCCATTTTCTTTCTTCTTTTTGGTCTATTTTTGATTTTTTCAGGTTCTTCCGGTGGATTGTGGTTGTTGCTTATCGGATGGTTCCTCTACATGGCAGCCCAGTCAAGCCAACAACAGGCAACCCTTCAGGAGACACTCTCAAATATCAATGTCAAAAACGTTATGGCAAGGGATATTGTAACCATCAATTCCTCAATTCCCATAGATGAGGCGGTAGATAAGTATTTTCTTAGATATGGATATGGTGGATTCCCTGTCATGGATGACGGAGAATTTCTGGGCATTATAACCCTTAAAGAGATCAAAGATGTTCCCCGAAAAGATTGGAGTAAGGTAAAGGTGTCAGATATTTTCGTCCCCCATAACAAAAAATGGGAAGCAACTCCCGATTCTGATGTCATGAGGGCACTTGAATTAATGATAAAAGAAGACAAAGGCAGGATTATCGTTATGGAAAATGATAAGATCGTCGGTTTAATTACAAGAAACGGCATTGCACGATATTTGCAGATTATGGGTAAATAATGTGATAACATTTTTTGAATACAACCTGTAGGGGCAATTCATGAATTGCCCCTACAGGTTGTATAGATAAAAACTTTTTTACACAGGCTCTAAAACCTGAATCACTGCGCGAGGATAAGAATAGTTGACAAAAAAAGTAATGAAACCTACAAATTCACTACTTGACCATCATTTTTATTTTTCTTGTCCTTCTTATCTCTTTCCTTGACAAGACAGTCTTTTTTTCATGAGAAACCAGACATACCGAGCAAGAGACAAGAGGCGAGATTTTATCTTGATTCTGACTTCTTGCTTCTGTATGCAAGTCTCCAATATTCTATGCTACCAAA
>JAXMAC010000057.1:0-23040 GCA_046350595.1 Candidatus Brocadiaceae bacterium
CCAGTTCATCAAGTACCTTAAAACCCGGTTTTGAAAGCTCTCCCTTTGCAAGGGGCCTCCAGGCAATAACAAGGATGTCATTCTCCTGACAATAGGGAATGGTGCGGGATTCCATGTTATTCGTCACCTTACCCTTATTCCTGGCAAGCAGGCTGTATTCAATCTCATGAGCGACTATTTTGTTCCGTGTGTATTTTTGAGCTTCTTGTATTTGTTCAACAGAAAAATTGCTGACACCAATATACCGAATCAATTTTCGCGCAACCAAATAATCCATCGCCTGCATGGTCTCCTGAATTGCGATGTCCGGATTGGGCAAATGAATGAGATATAAGTCAATATAATCTGTCCGTAATCTTTTCAGGCTTCCTTCTGCAGCTTTAATAAGGTCGTTATATTTCAAATGTTCGGGAGAGACCTTTGACGTAATAAATAACTTTTTTCTGTCAAAATTCCTGATTGCCTCGCCAACTAATTCTTCTGCATGGCCGCGTGAATACATCTCTGCGGTATCAATATGAGTTATTCCAAGCTCAATTGCCATTTGTATGGCATGTATATGCTCCGTATCATGTGTGGTATCCGATTCAACATCACCACCCACCCGCCATGTACCCAGTCCTACGGCGGGTATTTTTATGTCATCTGTCAGTATTTTAAATTCCATCGGTATAATTACTAAAATTTCGAGGTAGGAAATTGAACCCACGTGAGATGCAATGGAACATAAGGCTAAAGAACCTGTGCAAAAAATCAATCATCATGTCATTGCGAGGGTTTTTTCCGAAGCAATCTCACTGGAATTATTATAATGAGAGAAAGATTGCTTCGCTCGCAATGACACCTAAAACCCGACTTTTTGCACAAACTCTAAAGCCTTTGCAATCAGGTTTGGTCCCAAACCTGAATGTTTGAGTTACAGGGTGGAGAATCACAAACGGAGCAGAATAATAAATTCTTGAAACAAACTACGACAAATGCATTACCACTGCCAACATAAGGAAGAGACGCAATGCATTGCGTCTCTTCCTTAACTTACATAACCCTGTTTGTTCTTGTGTCTTTTTCAGAAACAAGCGTCCGGTCTTTCGACAAACTCAACAGATACTGCACGAGCGCATCCAGTTCGTTTTCAGAAAGTTTGTCAAATTTAGGCATCTTATTTCTTGCGCCGTAGAATTTCATGTCTGCGGGATTTCTTATAAATTCTTTTAACCACGCCTCTGATAAGTAACCGGTCAAATTCGGGGCCATCTTTTTTGCATCCTTGTCGCCGAGGGGATGACAAATAACGCAATTCCCCTTCGTTACCAGTTCCCTGCCCCTCTCTCTACGCTCCGCATTTTTGTTCACCAGATCACCCGACTGACTCAGCAGAAATTCACTCATATCCATAAGTGATTCATCCGGCTGCTTTACCGGAGGCATTGCCCCTGATTCCTTAAAATACTTTACGTCCTTCGGATTTTTCAGCAAACCGGCTACCCATTCACGCGATCCGAAATCAGTAAAGTCTGGCGCTGTATCTCCCCCTAGCCCTTTTACCATGTGACACCCCATGCAACTTTCTTTAAAAATCTTTTCTCCAAGAAATACCGGGTCATTGAGGAATATGGATAAACCGCCTGCCGGAGGAATCCCTTTTGCTGCCAGCTTTATAGCCCGCGCGGTCTGCTTTTCTGCGTCCTCCCTTTGGTGAATGATATGGATGTCCTGACTGTCGTGGTACATGGCCAGGGCAGTTAAAGCAATAACTCCTGCCAGACCCGAGAATACGGCGCCAAAAAATGGCGTCCTTCCCGATGGATTCCGGGTAGGGTTTCTGTCAATAAATGGCAATACCAGCAAAAATGTCAGGGCAAGGGCCGGGACAATAACCGTGCCTACGATGAGAAAATTTCCCTGGCAATATTTGAGAAGCTGAAACAAAAACAGGAAATACCATTCGGGCCGCGCAAGGTAATTTGACGCCGGGTCGGCAGGCGACTGAAGTTCGGCGCCACCCGACCAAAAGACTACGCCGGCGAGCGCTGCATACATGCCTATTGCAAAAACAACGTCTTTGAATATCTGATCCGGCCAGAAAGGGTCTACACGATTCTTTAATACTTCTTCACGCATTTTCCAGCATGGTGTTACCCCATGTTTGCGGAAGAGCGCTATATGGATAAAAAGAAAGGAAACGAGCGATATGGGCAATAAAAATACATGAAGGGTATAAAAGCGCGTTATGGTAAAATTCCCGTAGTCAGACCCACCCTGGTGTATGATCTTAATATACTTTCCAATTACGGGAATAGTGCCCATAATATTGGTAGCAACCTGTGTAGCCCAGTATCCCTTTTGATCCCAGGGTAAAAGATAGCCCGTTAATCCAAAACCGGCAAGGAAGAGGAGCAGAATTACGCCGGAAATCCAGTTAAGTTCACGCGGTTTTTTATAAGCGCCAAAGATAAACACCTGGAACATGTGCACGAGAGCCAATATCATCATGGCGCTTGAACCAAAATGGTGCAGACCCCGGACAAACCAGCCGAAAGATGTTTGATACTGGAGATAATAAACGCTTCCCCATGCCGACGTCGAAGAGGGTGAATAAAAACTGGCCATGATAATTCCGGTAACCGCCTGCAGGATAAAAAGAAATACCAGTCCACTCCCAAAAATATATGACCACTTTGCCCCCCCATGCACCGGTTCATCCAGCGCTACTTTTAAGAGGGTTTTTATCCCCGTTCTATCTTCAAACCATTCACGTAGTGCGCTCATATTACCCTCTTATAACTTACCAGAATATTATTGTTTTCAATCTTCGTTTCATAGCTATACATATTACGGGGCGCCGGTCCTGATATTTTCCTGCCGTTAATATCGAAAACACCTTCGTGGCAGGGACACAGAAACTGCTTTACATCATCACCCCAGTTTATTCCACAACCAAGATGCGGGCAATTCACGGAAAACACATTCAGCGTATCATCTTCCTTTCTAATCACCCACACAGAACCCATAACCAGCCCCTCAAAGATATTCCATGCATCCATTTTTGATGAAGTAATGGACATCTTTTTGGGAACGCCTACGGGAAAATCATCCAGCTTTCCAATGTGAATAAAATCTTCTGTGCCGTACACCGTTTCTTTCAGCCACGGATGTATGGCCAATCCCACAACCGGCGCTGCAATTCCTGCAGCCAGCGCCCCACCGAGCGCATGGGATGCAATCTTTAAAAATTTCCTTCTGCTTTCACCACCACAACCATTACAGCTTTCCACCTTATTTTCCCTCACAAGTTGGTAGGTCAACCGGGACGGTTGACCAAATAAAAAGCAATATTAACGAATACAGGACAAGCGAGACGCTTGTCCTGCCAACAACGCCCCAAAACCCGCATAAATAACAACGAAAATTCCTATGCAAATAAATTAGGCATCGAAGCTCAGGAACAAGCCAAGGGACAAACACTACGGTAGAGACGCAAAATCTTGCGTCTCTGCAATATTGAAATTCCTGAACATCCTGTAAATGAGGCATACGGTTACTTAAAAAATGCGCATGTAGAGACGCAAAATCTTGCGTCTCTACAATATTTGGAATCCTATACTTCGTTACTTTAGGGGCTGTACAAAAGTCAATCATTGTGTCATTGCGGATGGTTTTTCCGAAGCAATCTCGCTGGAATTATTATCAATGAGGGAAAGATTGCTTCGAAAAGACCCTCGCAATGACACCTACTATACACTTTGATGGTACACAGCACATTGTCATTGCGAGCGGAGTGAAGCAATCTTTCTCTCATAAACAAACAGTCCTCCCTGATAAGGGGTGAAGGAAGTTGTAAAAAAACTTACAAAAAAAAGATGTTTTTAAACAGTAATACTGTAACGGTGTTTACTCTTGTGTCTTTTTCAGAAACAAGCGTCCGGTCTTTCGACAAACTCAACAGATACTGCACGAGCGCATCCAGTTCGTTTTCAGAAAGTTTGTCAAATTTGGGCATCTTGTTTCTTGCGCCATAGAATTTCATGTCTGCGGGATTTCTTATAAATTCTTTTAACCACGCCTCTGATAAGTAACCGGTCAAATTCGGGGCCATCTTTTTGCATCCTTGTCGCCGAGGGGATGACAAATAACGCAATTCCCCTTCGTTACCAGTTCCCTGCCCTCTCTCTCTACGCTCCGCATTTTTGTTCACCAGATCACCCGACTGACTCAGCAGAAATTCACTCATATCCATAAGTGATTCATCCGGCTGCTTTACCGGAGGCATTGCCCCTGATTCCTTAAAATACTTTACGTCCTTCGGATTTTTCAGCAAACCGGCTACCCATTCACGCGATCCGAAATCAGTAAAGTCTGGCGCTGTATCTCCCCTAGCCCTTTTACCATGTGACACCCCATGCAACTTTCTTTAAAAATCTTTTTCTCCAAGAAATACCGGGTCATTGAGGAATATGGATAAACCGCCTGCCGGAGGAATCCCTTTTGCTGCCAGCTTTATAGCCCGCGCGGTCTGCTTTTCTGCGTCCTCCCTTTGGTGAATGATATGGATGTCCTGACTGTCGTGGTACATGGCCAGGGCAGTTAAAGCAATAACTCCTGCCAGACCTGAGAATACGGCGCCAAAAATGGCGTCCTTCCCGATGGATTCCGGGTAGGGTTTCTGTCAATAAATGGCAATACCAGCAAAAATGTCAGGGCAGCGGGCCGGGACAATAACCGTGCCTACGATGAGAAAATTTCCTGGCAATATTTGAGAAGCTGAAACAAAAACAGGAAATACCATTCGGGCCGCGCAAGGTAATTTGACGCCGGGTCGGCAGGCGACTGAAGTTCGGCGCCACCCGACCAAAAGACTACGCCGGCGAGCGCTGCATACATGCCTATTGCAAAAACAACGTCTTTGAATATCTGATCCGGCCAGAAAGGGTCTACACGATTCTTTAATACTTCTTCACGCATTTTCCAGCATGGTGTTACCCCATGTTTGCGGAAGAGCGCTATATGGATAAAAAGAAAGGAAACGAGCGATATGGGCAATAAAAATACATGAAGGGTATAAAAGCGTTATGGTAAAATTCCCGTAGTCAGACCCACCCTGGTGTATGATCTTAATATACTTTCCAATTACGGGAATAGTGCCCATAATATTGGTAGCAACCTGTGTAGCCCAGTATCCCTTTTGATCCCAGGGTAAAAGATAGCCCGTTAATCCAAAACCGGCAAGGAAGAGGAGCAGAATTACGCCGGAAATCCAGTTAAGTTCACGCGGTTTTTTATAAGCGCCAAAGATAAACACCTGGAACATGTGCACGAGAGCCAATATCATCATGGCGCTTGAACCAAAATGGTGCAGACCCCGGACAAACCAGCCGAAAGATGTTTGATACTGGAGATAATAAACGCTTCCCCATGCCGACGTCGAAGAGGGTGAATAAAAACTGGCCATGATAATTCCGGTAACCGCCTGCAGGATAAAAAGAAATACCAGTCCACTCCCAAAAATATATGACCACTTTGCCCCCCATGCACCGGTTCATCCAGCGCTACTTTTAAGAGGGTTTTTATCCCCGTTCTATCTTCAAACCATTCACGTAGTGCGCTCATATTACCCTCTTATAACTTACCAGAATATTATTGTTTTCAATCTTCGTTTCATAGCGCTATACATATTACGGGGCGCCGGTCCTGATATTTTCCTGCCGTTAATATCGAAAACACCTTCGTGGCAGGGACACAGAAACTGCTTTACATCATCACCCCAGTTTATTCCACAACCAAGATGCGGGCAATTCACGGAAAACACATTCAGCGTATCATCTTTCCTTTCTAATCACCCACACAGAACCCATAACCAGCCCCTCAAAGATATTCCATGCATCCATTTTTGATGAAGTAATGGACATCTTTTTGGGAACGCCTACGGGAAAATCATCCAGCTTTCCAATGTGAATAAAATCTTCTGTGCCGTACACCGTTTCTTTCAGCCACGGATGTATGGCCAATCCCACAACCGGCGCTGCAATTTGCAGCCAGCGCCCACCGAGCGCATGGGATGCAATCTTTAAAAATTTCCTTCTGCTTTCACCACCACAACCATTACAGCTTTCCACCTTATTTTCCCTCACAAGTTGGTAGGTCAACCGGGACGGTTGACCAAATAAAAAGCAATATTAACGAATACAGGACAAGCGAGACGCTTGTCCTGCCAACAACGCCCCAAAACCCGCATAAATAACAACGAAAATTCCTATGCAAATAAATTAGGCATCGAAGCTCAGGAACAAGCCAAGGGACAAACACTACGGTAGAGACGCAAAATCTTGCGTCTCTGCAATATTGAAATTCCTGAACATCCTGTTATACACGGACAAACAGCGTTTGTCTGTGCCACCCGAAAGTCCACTTTAAAAAGTTGAATTCTATAAACTTTTTCCTGAAAATAAAGACAATTTTTAAAATCACCTTCGCGCTATTCTCAGGTTATCACTAGACCACAACTTGGCTCAATGACAATTCAAAACCTACATCTACCTCATTTTTTACCTTCAAAGTCCCTAACAATGCCTTATAAGGTTTTATTCCATAATCCTTTTGTGGCAAGACAACCCTGCCTTTTAAATCTGCGCCGTTCGTTATCCTGAAATCAAATTCAACGGGACGTGTAACACCATGCAGTGTCAGTTCTCCCTTTGCATAGTATACATCACCCACTGCCTGAATGTTTTTTGATAAAAAAAGGATAAGAGGATACTTTGCGGGATGTAACACATCCTTAACGATTGCATCCTCAATGTCCGCCTTGTCCTTATCTTTTAACGCTTCGGGGAGATGCTGCCCATCTTTCATTGCACATATTACTTTCAGCGAATTCGACTGAACTTCTGCTTCAACAAAAGGGGAACCAGAAACCGGGACGGTAAGTTTAACGGTAAAATTGGTAACATCAATCAACAAGTCATGCGCAACGGCGCTGAGAAATCCCTCTTTAAAGGTATAGACAAGTATCTTTCCGGTTTTTGGTGTTATCGTATAATTGCCAGGTTTTAAGGCCATCTCTTTCTCCTTTGAAAAAAAATATAGTACACAATTTTCTCTCCTGTTGTCAATCATCTATTAGTTTCTATCATTTCGCTTGACTTGTAAAAATGTTGCCTATACAATCGAAAATTATTTCAATCTTATCATCATTCTTTAATTAAGAGAAATTTATTATAGGGGAATATTGAAGATGCTTCGATTTAATAAACGTCGAAATACACTGGAACCTGAAGAGTATATATTTCAATTGCAGGATTCGCCTGATCCGAACCTCTTCAGGGATGTCTTCCCCTATGACAAGGCGCCCAGAATACCTTTCAACTACAGACTCAATCCCATGAATATGCCCGATGAAATTTGGGTTACCGACACAACCTTTCGTGATGGCCAGCAGTCGCGTCCGCCGTACACGGTTAAGCAGATCGTAGATCTCTACGATTTAATTCACCGGCTCGGCGGTAAAGCCGGATTTATACGTCAATGTGAGTTTTTCTTATATAATAAGAAGGACCAGGAAGCGGTAGTAAAATGTCTGGAGCGAGGCTATAAATATCCGGAGGTCACCGGATGGATCAGGGCGGTAAAGAGTGATTTCAAACTCGTCAAGGAGATGGGACTTAAAGAAACAGGCATCCTCTGTTCAGCCTCTGATTACCACATTTATCTAAAATTGAACAAGACCAGGAAACAGGCAATGGAAATGTACCTGGACATTGTCCGCGCCGCCCTTGAAGAAGGTATTATTCCACGGTGTCACTTTGAGGATATTACCCGGGCGGATATCTATGGCTTTGTTGTTCCTTTTGCAAAAGAGCTTATGCGATTGTCGAAGGAGAGTAAGATACCGGTAAAGATCCGCGCCTGCGATACCATGGGAATGGGGGTCAGTTATCCGGGCGCTGCGTTGCCCCGCAGCGTGCCTGGTATCATTTACGGACTCAATCATTTTGCCGGCGTTCCCTCGGAATACATAGAATGGCACGGTCACAACGACCTTTATTTAGCCGTCAGTAACGCAACGACTGCATGGCTCTTTGGTTGCAGCGCAATTAACGCAACACTGTTAGGACTCGGAGAGCGCACGGGCAATACGCCCATAGAGGCGCTGACCATTGAATATCTTGGATTGCGCGGCGATAATGAATTAATTGACACCACCGTTATTACCGAAATTGCCAATTATTATAGAAATGAAATCGGGTATCAAATCCCGCCAACGCAGCCCCTCGTAGGTTCTGAGTTCAATGTCACCCGCGCCGGAATACACTCGGATGGACTGATGAAGAACGAAGAGATATACAATATTTTCAACACAAAAAGACTTCTGAACAGGCCCATCGGCGTTGCGGTAACTGATAAATCAGGCGTGTCGGGCATTGCACAATGGATCAATATATATTTCGGACTCCAGGGAAACGAACAGATACCTAAAAACCATGAAGGCGTTGCCAGGATTAAAGATTGGGTGGAAAAGGAATACCTGGAAGGGCGTATAACCTCCATTTCAGACGGTGAAATGATCGAACAGATACGGATCCACCTTAAAAACGCTATCAAACCAGAGAAATTGAACTAAGAATTGAAGTTATATGAGTTTCAGGCAAAAAATATCCTCGGATCATGCGGGATTCCGGTACCCCGGGGTAAAGCCACATCAAAGGGTGATGATGCAATAACCATATTTCAGGAAATTGGAAGCAACCGATGTGTTGCAAAGGCGCAGGTACTTGCTGGCGGCAGGGGAAAGGGTGGCGGCATCCAGTTTGTCAGCACACCAGAACAGGCGCGGACATGCGTATCAGGTATGCTTGGCGCCCACCTTGTTACCCGTCAGACAGACCAAAAGGGCGTTGAAATCAGGTATGTCCTCATTGAAGAAGCCGTTTCCATTAAGAAGGAATTGTATCTCGCCATAACCATTGACCGTTCTCTCCAAAGCCCCCTCCTGATTGCCAGTCCTGAAGGTGGAGTAGAGATAGAAGAAATTGCCTTAACATTGCCCGATAAAATTATAAAAGAACCGATAGACCTGCTTTTTGGTATACATCCATTCCAGGCCCGGCGCATTGCGTCAAAATTAAACATATCCGGGACGCTTTCAGCGAAATTCCATCATCTTATCCAGAATCTGTTTCGTGGGTTTGTAAAAAATGACTGCTCATTATTGGAAATAAATCCCCTTGCTATAACTCAGGAAGACGCCTTCTCTGCGCTCGATGCAAAGATGGACATTGATGATAACGCCCTGTACCGTCACCCTGAATATGAACAGCTTGTTTCATACCATGATCTCCCGCCGGCAGAAGTATCAGCCAAAAAGTACCGTCTAAGCTATATAAGCCTTGATGGAAACATCGGTTGTCTGGTCAACGGAGCAGGCCTTGCCATGGCGACGATGGATATAATCAAACTCCACGGCGGGGAACCGGCAAACTTTCTCGATGTGGGCGGAGACGCCTCTCTGGAACAGGTTACCCAGGCATTTAAAATTATTTTGTCTGACCAAAAAGTAAAGGCCATTTTAATCAATATCTTTGGCGGTATCATGAAATGCGACGTCATTGCTATGGGCATTATCCAGGCTATTCGGGAAATAGGCATCCATATTCCCTTAGTCGTACGGTTAGAGGGAACCAATGTCGATATTGCGAAAAAGATACTCAGCGACTCAGGCTTAAACATAATTCCGGCCCGGAACATGAAAGAGGCTGCGGGTATGGCAGTGAAGGCGTCTAAATAATATAATTTGTCGGTTGGGTTAAGCGGAGCGCAACCCAACAGAAACCCAACAGCCGTAGGTTGGGTTGAGCAAGGCGAAACCCAACATTTTTATAAGGCAGACAGAGAAATGCAATATCGCAGGTCAAAAGCTCAAGGGGCTACATTCTTCTTTACCCTAGTGACCTTCCAAAGAAATAAGATATTGTGTTACGAAGAAAATGTGGCATTGATAAAGGAATCATTTCAATATATTATCAGGCAACATCCCTTCAGAATACGTGCTTTTATATTGTTACCCGAACACATTCACTGTATTTGGACACTACCAGAAAATGACAATAATTATTCGGTGAGATGGAGTCTGATTAAAGGTTATTTTAGCAGACATTGCAATGGAAAGTATAAAGGCGTACAAACAGCTTCCATGTTTAGTAAAAGCGAACAAGCGGTTTGGCAACGACGTTTTTGGGAACATCAGATAAGAAATGCAGATGATTTCATTAAGCATGTTGAGTATATTCATTACAATCCGGTCAAACATAAGCTTGTAAATTCACCCAGGGATTGGCCGTATTCCAGTTTCCACCGTTACGTCAAACAAGGCATTTATGATGGTGATTGGGGAGAGGGTCGCGAAATTGATTTTGATTCAAATATTGGACATGAATAATTAAATTGTTGGGTTTCGTTTACTCAACCCAACCTTATATGTTAAGCGGTAGGTTGGGTTAAGCGAAGCGCAACCCAACAACCTTTAAAGGTAATGATGATAGAATTTGTTGGGTTTCACTTCGTTCAACCCAACCTACAGAAATATGGGTATATTAATCAACAAAGAAACAAGGGTCATTTGTCAGGGTATTACGGGACATGCGGGAAGTTTCCACACGGAACGGATGCTGGAATACGGCACAAAACTCGTCGCAGGCGTTACTCCGGGCAAAGGAGGCACAACACACAACGGCGTCCCCGTCTTTGACCATGTATTTGACGCGGTAACGCACACAGGCGCGAATGCCTCTGTCATTTTCGTGCCTGCCCCTTTCGCAGCAGACGCCATTATGGAGTCTGCAGAGGCAGGGATTGAACTGGTCATCTGTATCACGGAAGGTATTCCAACCCTTGATATAATCCGGGCAAAAAAGTATCTTTCAAACAAAAAAACACGCCTCATTGGCCCCAACTGTCCGGGTATTATTACCCCGAAGACATGCAAGATTGGCATTATGCCAGGGTATATCCACAAACCAGGCTCTGTGGGGGTTGTTTCACGCAGCGGAACACTTACCTATGAAGCTGTCTGGCAACTGACACAGCGGGACATTGGACAATCCACATGTATAGGTATTGGCGGCGACCCTGTCGTGGGAACCAATTTTGTGGATGTGCTCCGGTTATTTCAAAAAGATGACGAAACCAGGGCCATCGTGTTGATCGGCGAGATTGGCGGAAGCGCTGAGGAGGAAGCCGCAGAGGTTATAAAAAAAGAGATAACAAAACCTGTTTTTGCCTTTATTTCAGGACGGACGGCGCCTCACGGCAAACGGATGGGACATGCCGGGGCAATTATTTCAGGCAACAAAGGCACTGCAACATCCAAGGTCGAGGCATTGAAAAACGCCGGAGTTACTATCATTGACAGCCCTGCCGATATTGGCGAAACCGTTGCACAGTATTAATTCAGTTTTTATTAAAATAGTTGTTGGTTTCGTTTCACTCAACCCAACCTATATTACAGAAAACTATCAGGATTAATACCCACCCTGAATCCCCTCCCAAGAGGGACTTCTTTTAGTCCCCTCTTGAGAGGGGGTTGGGGGTATGTAAGGCAATAACAGAAACTTTGAAATTCCTATACATTTAATATAGTGGCAATTCATGAATTGCCACTCCATACCGCTGCAAAAACATTTTTACCGAAGCAATCTCCCGGAATTTTTATAATGAGGGAAAGATTGTTTTCGCTTCGCTCGCAATGACAGACAAGACCGTACTTTTTGCACAGAATCTTTGTGTCTGTAACTCCGTGCCCATAAAAGCTGCATTTCACAATTGAATTTTCGGACTTGCATATAAACTTCAACTTTCATATCATAATTGTTCTTGTGTGCATTTTTTTTCCGATTTTTCCGAAACGGCGTTTTACTTTTACCCTATGAAAAAAATTAAATTATCCCTGAAAAATAAGGCGCTCCTGGCGATTATCTTCATCCTCCTCCCATCCTCATTGCATTCTTTGCAAACTACTATAAAAACCGGGAATACCTGAGACAACGCATCCTCGATACCCTGACGGTCATTGCGGAGTCTTATGAGGGGCAGGTTTATCAATTTCTGGAATCTGCCAAACAACGGGCTGAGGATTTTTCCAGCGATGGATTTGTAAAAAGCGAGCTTCTGAAAAAAGCACACGGAAGAGAATCTACATCTGACGCCCTGAGTAACCACCTTATCAGAAACAAGCTCAGTCTTAACAAAACGATAAAGACCATCCATGTCCTCTCTCCGGATGGACATGTTACTGCCTCTACAAACCCCGATGATATAGGAAAAGACTTTTCCCATGAACCTTTTTTTGTAAAGGGAAAAGATACTCTTTCTGTTACAGAATGTATGGTAGAAAACGGCAAAATGCCAGAAATAGCAATTTCCGCCCCCGTTTACCATAAGGGAGGGAGCGGCATCTCGGTGTTATCGTCAACTTTATCCATACTTCTGAACTCAATAAGCTTCTTCTGGGAGATTACGTAAAAACCTTGGGGCGATCTCTACAGGTAAAGGAAAGGGGGCGTGGGCGACACTGGAAATCTATCTGGTAAACAAGGACAAGCTCATGATTACTCAATCCATATTCGTGAAGGATGCAATCATGAGGCAGGTTGTTGACACCCTGCCTGTGCAGGTTGCCCTAACATCAAATAAAGAAATAGCCTGCTTCTACAAGGATTACCGAGGCATTGATGTGGTCGGCGCATCCATGTATATCCCGTCTTTGAAATGGGTACTCCTCGTTGAGATTGACACGGACGAGGTGTTCCTTCCCATTCATTATGTGCTGAAATCTGTGATCATAACAGCCTCTGTCGTTGTCATCATGGTCATTCCCCTCTATATCACGTTCCTGAGAAGGGTGGTAAGCCACTCAGTACCATCTCTCTTACCGCACAAGATATTGGCAAAGGGAGATTTAACGTTGTGCCACCCCTTCGCACAGCAGACGAAATCGGTGTCCTGTACGATTCGTTCAATTACATGGTTAATCAAATCAAGGCGCACACAACAGCGCTTGAGGAGAGCAAGGCAAGTCTTGTCGAGGCGCAAAGGATTGCCCATCTTGGAAACTGGGAATGGGATATCGTTGAAAATGAAACATCCAGGTCTGATGAGGTTTATCATATCTTCGGTTTGTCTCCCCGGGAATTTGACGTCACGCATGAGACCTTTTTAAATTGTATCCACCCTGATGACCGTGAGTTGGTAAAAAAATCCGTTCACGACGCCTTATATGAGAAAAAACCCTACGAAATTGACCACCGTATACTTTGCAGGGATGGATCACTGCGGTTCGTTCATGAAAAGGCCGAAGTGGCATTTGATGCGCATGGCAAGGCTATTCGAATGACCGGAACTGTGCAGGATATTACCGAACGTAAGCGCTCCGAGGAAGAAATTAACCTGTTGCGGAATATGACAATTGCCATTGCCGAAGCCCCTGATTTTCATTCCGCACTCAGGGTTGCACTGCAAAAGGTGTGTGAATCAACTGGTTGGATCTATGGAGAGGCATGGTTCCCTTCATCTGATGGCAAATACCTCGAACATGTTGTATCGTGGTATAATCCACGTGAATGCCTGGAAGAATTCGAAAAGAAAAGCAAGGAGTTTATTTTTAGTCCGGGGTTGGGACTCCCCGGTCGTGTGTGGTTATCAAAAAAACCGGAATGGAAGCGGGACGCCACTTCGGATGGATATTTTCCCCGCGCAGCAATTGCCAGAAAGTACGGTTTGAAAGCGGCGCTGGGCATCCCGGTTATCCTGAACGAAGAAGTTGTCGCCATTCTCGATTTCTTTGTCAGGGAACAACATGATGAAGACGAACGGTTGGTTAAAACCGTTTCATCGGTGGCAGCCCAACTCGGCGCTGTTATACGTCGCAAACAGGCGGAGGATGCCCTCCAGGACAGTGAAGAGAAGTTAAGGGCAATTATTGACAACACAACAGCAGTTATTTTTGTTAAGGATTTACAGCATAGATATCTGTTAGTCAATAAACAATATGAAAAACTATTCCACATAAATACATCGGAAATTGCAGGTAAGACTGACCACGAGCAATTCCCCAAGGAAATTGCAGACAAACTTGTTGAAAACGACAAAAAAATAATCGAAACAAAAAGGCCACTGGAGTTCGAAGAAGTAGTAAACCACGACGATGGACTACACACGTATATCGCTGTAAAATTCCCACTTCTTGATTCACATGGGATTATGTATGCAATCTGCGGTATTGCAACAGACATCACCGAACGCAAGCGTTCAGAAGAAGAAAAGGAAAAATTACGGGATCAACTTTACCACTCACAAAGGCTTGAAGCGGTGGGCAAACTTGCAGGCGGCATTGCCCACGACTTCAACAATATCCTTACCGCTATTATTGGCTACGGAAATCTGCTCCTCCTGAATATGAAGGAAGATAGTACGCCGAAGATGTTTGTCCAAAGGATTCTGACGTCGGCCGAAAGGGCGGCTCAATTAACCCAGGGTCTTCTTGCATTCAGCAGAAAGCAGATAAGCAATCCAGTACCCATAAATTTAAATGAGATTATTAAGAGGGAAGAACATCTCCTGGTGCGGCTTATCCGCGAGGATATTAAACTTAAGATAGAACTTATCAATAAGGATTGTACGGTCATGGCAGATACCAGACAGACAGAACAGATTCTGATGAATCTGGTAACCAATGCGCGAGACGCCATGCCGAATGGCGGCACACTGACTATTCAAACAGATATATTAGAAGCAGATAAAATATTTATAAAAATAGTTACTCACGATAAAAGCGAACTGGTTGGTTTTACATCTCTCGCAGGCGCTGAAAAGTCTCTGGAGAAGGAACCCAAAAGATGGTATGTTTGTTTGTCTGTCTCAGATACCGGTATGGGAATGGATAAACAAACACAGATGCGGGTTTTTGAACCATTTTTTACCACCAAGGAGGTCGGAAAGGGCACCGGACTTGGACTTGCGATCATCTATGGAATTATAATGCAACATAACGGTTACATAGATGTTGAAAGCGAGCCGGGTAAAGGCACAACGTTCAGGGTATATCTGCCTTTTATTGAATCAAAAGCCGAAGAAATAAAACCAGTGTTTCTTGCCGAACCCGCTGGCGGCAACGAAACGATCCTCTTGGCAGAGGATGAGGAAGAAGTCAGGCGACTCACCAAAACCGTGCTTGAAAATGCCGGTTACACGGTCATTGAAGCAGTTAACGGCATGGACGCCATCAATAAATTCACTCTTTACAGAGACAAAATCCGGCTTCTCGTCCTTGATGTAATCATGCCGGAAAAGAATGGCAAAGAGGCGTATGACAGTATAAAGGAGTTACAGCCTGATATTAAAGCCATTTTTATGAGCGGCTATAGCGAAAATATGGTACATAAAAAAGGTATCATCAAGAAAGGACTGCATTATATTTCAAAACCTTTAACGCCAACGGATCTTTTAAGGAAGGTGAGAGAGGTGCTGGATGGGTGAATTTTGGATTTCATATTTTGGATTGCGGATTGACGGGTATATTATAGCATTACTGTGTAAAAACTCAGAATAGTTAAGAGCCAATAGGGAAAACAGGCAGACGGGAAAATCCCGAAGGGATGATATGATTATAGAAAAAAACACACCACAATATTCAACCCCGTAGGGGTGAAATAGTGCGAAAATAATGATACCATGTCACCCCTGCGGGGTTAACAATATTTGCATAACGATATGCTATAATAATGACATCCCTTCGGGATTGCATAATCAATATTTTGTTCACTCGCAGCGCTTTTTATTTCTTAACTTAACACCTATGCCCCTAACCCCCGCCATCGGGGGACAATGCGAAATTAATCCGAACGGAGGGTTGATGGTAATTATGGATTCTAAACTTAACACCTATGCCCGTCATCCCCTTTGTCAAGGGGGATGCTCTGAAATCCCCCTTAGAAAATGGGGACTTAGGGGGTTGTTTTCCTTTGATCAGGGGATTTGGTTGCGGCGTAACTGCGACAGGATAAAATATCGGTAAAACCGCAGATTACATAGAAAAAAACCTAATCCGAACGGGTCGGAAGAGACCGTAGTGGCAAGGCAATGTCATTAAGTTAAGGATTATTTGATCAAAACAACCCCCTTTATCCCCCTTTTCTAAGGGGGACTTTTACGGCAGGTAGCTTAACTTAATGACATTGAGTGGCAAGGCGCGCCTTGCCACTACAGAGAATATCTTTGTTGAAAAGGAATTACGAATGATGAGGTATGAAATAATGAACACCCAATCCAAAATCCAAAACCCAAAATCTAAAACGAGTCTCTCTGAAAGCCTCGTTGTTTTTACCCTGGATGACAATCGCTTCGCCCTGCCTCTTTCCCCTGTGGAGCGGGTGGTTCGTATGGTCGAAATTACCCCTCTGCCAAAGGCGCCGGAAATTGTCATGGGCGTTATTAACGTAGAGGGACGGATTATCCCCGTCGTTAACATTCGCAGGCGGTTTCGTCTGCCGGAGGGAAATTGTAACCTTTATAATCAAATTATTCTTGCAAAAACACCCCGGAGAACCCTTGGTATTATGGTAGATACGGTAACCGGCGTCGCTCAATACACCGATAAGGACATAGTTCCTGCCGATAAGATATTACCTGACATTGAATATGTCAAAGGTGTTGCAAAGTTTAAGGACGGCATGGCGCTTATTCACGATATTGATACATTTTTATCCCTCGAAGAAGAAAAAATATTGGATAACGCAATGAAGGAAGTATAATGACCTTAAAATTTAACGACCATCTCCTGCCCACCCTCGCCATCATGGAAGACCTGCCACTGGACAGGATTATGGGAATTACATCCACCATCCCTATCGAGGTTGTCTTTGCCGCCGGATATATACCCATAGATCTGAATAATATCTTTGTCTGCGACCCATCCGCGTATAAAATGATAGAGGACGCCGAATCTGCCGGCCTGCCAAGAAATACCTGCTCGTGGATCAAGGGTATTTATTCAGCCACCAGGAAATACCGCATCAGGAATGTCATCAGCGTAATTCAGGGAGATTGCAGCAATAATCAGGCGCTTATGGAAATCTTTCAGTCTGAGGGCATCAAAACGTTCCCCTTTGCTTATCCCCACTCAAAGAAGGACATTCCATTCCTCCACGACCAGTTACTACGCCTCTCAGATAGTTTAGAGGTATCGTACGCAAAGGCAGAGGCAATGAAAAGGAGGCTCGATGCGGTACGCTCAAAGGTACACGAAATTGACAAACTCACCTGGACGGAAAATACCGTAACGGGAGAGGAAAATCACATCTGGACGGTATCCACCAGCGACCTGATGGGTGATTATACCGTCTTTGAGGAACGCGCATCACGATTTCTCGCCTTAGTACAAGAACGCAAACCCATCCAACACGATATTCGAATCGGCGTTATTGGCATACCGCCGATATGCGAGGACCTCTATTCGTTTCTTTCTTCCCTGGGCGCGCATGTTGTATACAACGAGATACAAAGACAGTTCAGCATGCCGTATGACACCGAAACACTGGTAGAACAGTACAGCATGTACACATATCCTTACGATATCTTTTCACGTATTGAAGATATTCAAGAGGAAGTACAGCGACGGAATATCAGGGGACTCATCCACTATGTCCAGAGTTTCTGCCATCGGCACATCCATGACAGCATTATCAGAAAGCACATCAAATTGCCGATGCTTACCTTTGATTGTGACCGGCCGGGACGGCTCGATGGCGCCATGAAAACACGCATCGAGGCATTTATAGAAATGCTGAAAAATATTGAACAGAACGATTGAACCGGCAGAAAATAATGAAATCTTGTTCATCGGGTAATTACCAGGATACCTTACAGGACTATTAACAACCTTTGAAACGTTGTCAAGTCTTTTATCTGTTTTGATAATTTCCTTTTTGTATTGATAGCATTATAGGAAATTGATATATTTATAACCATGAGTGTCTATGAACAGGTAAAACAAGCATTACAGGACGTTATAGCTCCTGAGTTAAAATCAATCCAGGTAGAAATAAAACGCCTGGATAGTAGGGTCGATTCTGTAGACAAAAGGATTGATTCTGTAGATAAAAGGATTGATTCTGTAAAATTTGAAATAACATCCGAAATCAGTTCTTTAAAAACAGTTTTGACAACAGAAATCAAAAGACTTGATTCCAAAATAGACTCCCTTGACGATAAGATTGATACCGCTATTCAAATTCGCGAACGTCTTGCAGTTATTGAAGCAAGACTTGCATCCCTGGAACACGGCTAATTTAACCCGTAAAAGCCGAAATCGGCGTCCTTAAATGGATGTCAGGCTTTGTCATTGTTGGTGTCATTTCTATTTTTATCAAGCTGCTTCTCTAAAGTGTTTGATTCAACGTGCAAGTCCCGCCGGGTTCTTAAAGAAACAAGGGGTTCTTAAAGCCGCAACCAAAAGCTGTAGAGACGCAAGATTTTGCGTCTCTGCTTCGGAAAAGACCTCGCAATGACACTAACCATGCTTTAAATGGCGCACGGCACCTTGTCATTGCGAGCGGAGCGAAGCAATCTTTCTCATAAACAAATGTGATTGTGAAAAACTTACAAAAAAAAGAAGTTTTTGCACAGTAATTTATAACTAAACACAGGATGACTTAAATCCTATGCCATTATTTTCACGCCAATATTTATTCATTATCTGTCATGGCAAAACAACCGTACTATAAACGTTTCATAGCCATAATTGCCATCGGACTTATCTGCGGTGGAATAATGAGTATTTTACTTGAAACGGACTATCTCCGGTGGATTGAGCATAAGAGTCTTGATTTTCGGTTTTTATGCAGGGGAACAATCCCTACAAGCGACAAAATTCTCATCATCGGAACTGATGAAGAGGCGCTGGACAAGATTAAAGAACCCTTCATATTCTGGAATCCCTACTTTGCTGAAGTTATCAAGGCAATAGCAGGCGGGGGAGCGCGGGTGATTGGTTTCGATTTTCTGCAAACAATTCCTCTGAAAAAGAAGATTGACGGAGAAGATCACGACGGAATTATGGCGAACGCCTTGATGGAGGCGGAAAATGTAATCATGATTAACCTGCTGCGCTGGGATGATAAAGCCAAAGGCCTCAAGGTTGACAATCCACTTCCCCGATACCAATACGCCTCAGACCCCGAAAACATCGGATTTTCAAATTTGACCATTGATAACGATGGATGCATCCGGAGACAAACATTACTCCTGAGCGATGAAGAAAACAACGTCTATGCCTACTTTGGGCTCAAGGTAGTTGCAAAGTATTTCAACAGTATTATTGAAAAGAAAGGGGACACTCTTTTTGTAGGAGACTGTGAGGTACCCGTCAACACGTATAACGAAATGCTTGTTAACTTTGCCGGTCCCAGCGGGACATTTCCCGTCATATCATTTTATAAAGTATGGCAGCTCGCGCATCAGGGAAACACGGAATTTTTCAAGAAGAACTTTAAAGACAAAATAATCCTCATAGGACCGGGAAACATTTATTCCCAGGATTTTAAGCCTACCCCCTATTACCGGTCATCGTATTATTCCGGCATACGTCAAACACCGGGCGTGGAAATTGTGGCAAATGTCATTAACACCATTCTGGAAAAACGGTTCATAACTACCCTCCAACCATGGCAAACTGTTTGTATTATCATATTTCTTGGTATGCTCATCAGTTTTACATCTTTCAGTTTATCACCTGTTTATGGTGGAATCGCTGCCTTTTCTATTGCCGCAAGCTATATTTATCTTTCTATTTTTCTTTTTAATCACTACAGTATTTGGTTACATCTCGTGTGTCCTGCCGACGTTGTTCCGCTCACGTATACGATAGTATTCGCCTATCGATATTCCATTGAAGACAAGGAAAAAAGGCGTATTTGGAAGATATTCAAACACTATGTCAGCGAGGAAGTCGTAGAGGAATTACTACAGTATCCGGGCACGATCCCCCTGGGCGGAAATCGTGTTCAGGTAACAGTCCTTTTTGCGGATATCCGTGATTTTACCTCATTCTCAGAGAATCGTGACCCCTGGCAGGTTGTAGCGGTGTTAAACTCATTTTTTGCCCGGATGGTTGATATTATATTAAAGAACAAAGGCACGTTAGATAAATACATCGGGGATGGTCTTCTTGCCTTCTTCGGCGCTCCCATAACCAGAAGCGGACATGCGGATATGGCAGTTATTTCCGCAATTGAAATGGTATCCCAACTCGAAACGCTCAATAGGGAACTGAATCTCGACAAGCCATTGTCGATCGGGATTGGAATTCATTCGGGCGAGGCCATAGTGGGAAATATTGGTTCTGCGCAAAAGATGGAATACACTATTATTGGAGACACGGTAAATATCGCTTCCCGCATCGAAAGGATCACGAGGGAAAGCAATGCAAACATCCTGATCACCGGAGAAACCTTTGAACTCTTGAATAACCGGGGTAATATAAGCCTGGATAAAGAGGTCGTCCTCCGCGGGAGGACAAAACCGATTATGATCTATCGGGTGAAAGAATAAAAAATAATTTTTAAAAATGTGACGTACGTCACAGACATGTATAAAAAATTTGATATAATGTTTGATAATTGATAAATCTTTATCGTACTATCCCGGTATCATAACTTTATATTGGAGGGTTAAGGTATGTGTCTGCTCAATTTAAAAATATTTAAATATTTCATACCACTTTTATTTTCATTCCTTCTATCTTACACCTTTGCCCAGGATGCAGAATCTCCCGTAGTCGCCAAAATAATGACGCTTTCGGGTAAAATCTGGCTTTCCAGGGAAGGTAAAAAAGAAGTTGTGAAAAAGGGTGTAGAATTGAAAAAAGGCGATATACTTGAGGTTGAAGACCGATCGGGTATAACGATTGTCTATTTTGAAGGCGGCAAACAGGAAGAATGCAAACCAAAGTCAATGATCGAGATCGGCGCAGACAAAAGCATCGTAAGGCAGGGAGTTGTCATACCGGTAAAGGCGACATCGGGAACAATTATCATGGATAAACAAAATAACCGTCCGTTTCCCCATGATAAGGATATTGCCCATGCCGGCGGGCAGTTTATCCGTGGCATTTTACCGCCCAAACAGTATTTTGAAGACGCTCACATCCGGCGTTACGCTGTTGTGATCGGTATTTCTCACTACAAGGATCCAAAAATACCTGATCTGAAATATGCCGATGTGGACGCCCAGGCATTCTACGATTTCATTACCAGCCCCATTGGCGGAAATTTTACCAAAGAAAATGTCTTGCTCTTAAAAAACGAACAGGCAACCCTGAAAAATGTAAAAATAGCCATTACCGACTTTCTCAAAAAAGCCGTTGATACAGACTTTGTTGTTATTTTTATGGCATGTCACGGCGAACCGGAGCCTGACCGTCCAAACAACCTTTATTTACTCATGCATGACACCGAACTTGACAGCCTTCCGGCAACGGCATACCACATGGAAAACGTCAATACCGATATGAAACGATATGTATCAGCCAAAAGACTCATCTTTATCGCAGACGCGTGCCACAGCGCCGGTATAACGGAAGGCGCTATAAGCACGCGGGGATTGTCAAATTCCATCAATGTGGCAATTTCATCCCTTAAGGCAACCCGTGAAGGATGGGGCATAATGAGTGCAAGCAGGGCTGGTGAAATCTCCTTAGAGTCCGGGCAATGGGGAGGCGGACATGGGGTATTCACCCACTTTTTATTAGAAGGATTGTCGGGAAAGGCAGATTTGGAAGGAAACAAAAACGGTATCGTAACCATTGCTGAGGCATTTGATTTCGTTGAAGAAAAAGTAAAAAGAGCTACCAGGAATGCGCAACATCCCGATATTGCAGGAAATTTCGACAACAACCTCCCCCTTGGTTTTCCCGGAGTAGATACCGCCGTGGGTGAAAAAGAGTCAACAACCTCAGCTCCCCGCTATGGAGTATTACATGTCACTACCTCACCCGAAGGAGCGCTCATTTATGTAAATGGCGCTGAGACAGGAAAAACACCTTTAAATCTCAAACTGATCAGTGGCACATATCCTCTATCAATACAAAAGACAAACTATGCTGACATAAAAGATAGTATTTTTATCAATCCGGATGAAAAAACCGACGTCTATTACAACCTCGCCGGAAGTGAAACGCGTGAGGTTACAAAGCCTAAAGAAATAACATCAAAGGGAACTCAACTGGAATACATCGAATCTGCAAATGAGCAGGGAGACATGCAGAAAACACAGGAATACAAACAGAGAACAAAGGAAAATATAGACTCCCTTATTAAAGAACTGGAATCGATGGCAAAGGAGCAATCAAAGGAGGGAAAACCTGCAATTGTTCAAAAACCAAAAGAAATGAAACCTGATACGGCTGAAGCACCCCGTGCCATACCTGTATCAATAAAAGAATTTAAGGCCAGTATGGGGGCGTTGTCAAATAAACGGGAGATGGAACGGTTGAGGCGCTTGATTATCGATGCCCTGCTGAATCAAAGCGGTATCAGTGTGGTCGAGAGAGATTTGGAATTTCAGGAGGAACTCTTAAGAGAACAAAGGCTCGGCGGTTCTATTCTTGCCGATGAGTTATACAGAATTGAACTGGGAAAGATACAGGGCGCTGCATTCCTCTGTTTCGGCGGGGTATCGCAGGCAGATACATCCGGCAACTTTATCCTGAGGATGGAGATTGTAAATACTGCAACCACCCTCATAGATACGCTTGAACATACTTTTAAGAGCGATGACAACCTCAAAAGTATCGCCAGCGATGTTGCCACAAAAATCAGGGAAAAGATAACAGCAAAAGGGAAATTGTAAAAAGAGAAATTTTCATTTGTAGTACTTGTAAAGACTCAGAATAGTGAAGAGTCAATAGGGAAAACAGGCAGACGGGAAAATCCCGAAGGGATGATATGATTATAGAAAAAAACACACCACAATATTCAACCCCGTAGGGGTGAAATA
>JAXMAC010000058.1:0-23918 GCA_046350595.1 Candidatus Brocadiaceae bacterium
ATATTTTTTACACCACCATACCAATAATAACCCCTTCAAATACTAATTTGCCGTCAACAATCCCCTGGGTATCAAAAATTGCTCTCCGGGAGCGGAGTTCCTTGTTTTTCGCAATTATTATGAGCTTGTCACCCGGCACTACTTTTCCGCGAAATTTAACTTTATCAATTCCACCGAAACCAAGGAATCGGTCGTCTTTCATCGTTTGTTTATAATAATACGTGCACAATTGGGCAGCAGCCTCAAGCATCAAAACCCCTGGCATAAGAGGACGGCCAGGTATATGCCCCCGAACCCAAAATTCTTTATCAGAAATGTCCTTATAACCAATAATAATCCCCTGCTCGATATCAAACTTTAAAATACCCGTCAACTGTTCCATTTCGAACCGGTGGGGGATTACTTCGCGAATACCTTCGATTCCCACGATTTGTTTATTTAAATCAAGCGTGCTGATATCTATCAATATGTCCTGTGCCATATACGGTAAAATTCTCTTTTAATGATTAGTAAAAAAGTTATAATAGCCAATAAAAGTTTGATTTATGGTAATTGCTGACAGCAAGTATGTCAATAAAAATTCAACATACTAATGATGTTAAAATATCATTGACAAATTGAATGGATTTTGATATAAACTGTAAGTTGTAAATTATCTATCAAATAATATGTTAGGGTATTGGCGATAGTACAATACGTAGTATCAGCAATCGTGATTGCTCATTTTTCGTTCTTTATCATATATCAATGCACGTATTTTTGAAAGGAGATGATTTACCATGAAAAAGTTACGTATTTCAATAATGGTTTTTGGTGCGCTTATGTTTGGAATTGGTTTAACAAATGTACCCATGCTTGTTAAATCTGCAATTGCCGGCGCTTGTTCTTGCCCGGAAGGCTGTCCATGCAGTCATTGTTCAAAAAAATCTAAAGATTGTAACTGTAAAAAATAAAAAATTCATATTTTCCCCTTTATATTTTAAGATTTTAGTTGGTGGTTTTACATTAAAAAGCGCCTACCTTTAAGGTGCTTTTTAATTGTTTATATTGTACAAATTAACATGATTTAAGGAATACAAAGCAATGAGCACTTTTATGGCTAAAAAAGAAGAGGTAAAGAGGAACTGGTATATTGTTGATGCAAGCGATAAGGTTCTGGGGCGGATGTTAACCACCGTTTCGAGAGTCCTTCAGGGAAAGCATAAACCAGAATACACCCCTCACGTGGATGTTGGCGACTTTGTTATTATTACCAATGCGAGCAAAGTAAAACTTACCGGAAAGAAGATGCAGGAAAAGGTTCACTATTATGTTACGGGTTTTCAGGGTGGTTTGAGAAAAAGAATGGTGGGTCAGACTCTCCAAACAGCGCCTGAGAAGGTATTTCACCGTTCAGTGAAGAGGATGTTGCCCAGGTCCAGACTGGGAAAAGATATGTTAAGTAAATTAAAGATTTTTGCAGGTGCTGAACATCCACATCAGGCACAACAACCTAAAGAATTACTTATTCGGAATTAATTGAAGGAGAGAAAAGTGACAGAAGAATTACAATATATTTGTGGTACGGGAAGACGTAAGACATCTATCGCCCGGGTAAGAATAAGAAAAGGTACCGGAAAGATTGTAGTAAATGATAAAGATATGGATATTTATTTCCCGATAGACAGGGACAGAGGTATGGTGCGGGCGCCGATGAAGGCGACCAAGACGTTTGGGGAATTTGATGTGTTTGTCAATGTGTGTGGCGGCGGTATAACCGGACAGGCTGGCGCTATATCCCTTGGTATTGCGCGTGCTCTGTTAAAAGCCAGTTCAGCCAACGTTGACACCTTGCGTGATAACGGATTCCTGACAAGAGACAGCAGAATGAAAGAGCGTAAGAAATACGGTCAAAAGGGTGCAAGGAAGCGATTCCAGTGGACAAAGCGATAATCCGCAATTGTATATTTTTATACAAGTTATTCCATACGGCGGCTTAAAAAATGCTCATGTAGAGACGCAAAATCTTGCGTCTCTACAATCAGGAGTTGGCTTCTACCAAGAAATTTGAAGTTCCTATACTGTTGAAGGGGTTTTGTACCATGTGCCGGTTACATGGCATTTCTAAAATCCTTTCATTTCTACGTACTCTGCGGCGAACAAGATTCTAAGCCTTCCACAATTTTCGATAATATTGTGTTGCCAGCCTTATCCCTTCTTCAAAGGTAAACTCTGGTTTCCATGTAAGTTCTTTCTGTGCTTTTGTGCTATCCAGGCTTATGTGGTCAATCTCTCCAGGCCGTTTTAAGCCGAAGATAGGCTCAATATTTGACCCAAGCGCCCTTCTGACGGTATAAAATACATCTAAATCTGAAATTTGTTTGCCCCATCCCAGATTGTAAATCTCTCCTTTTCCTATGTTACCCATAACAAGCATATTTGCCTTTATAATATCATCCACATAAACGTAGTCTCGCGTCTTGGAACCATCACCGAATATTGTGGGACGTTTATTATGCAGGATGAGTTCACTGAATATTGCAACTACTCCGGCCTCGCCATGGGGAGATTGCCGCGGCCCATAAACATTGGGATATCTTAATACGGTAAAATTCATATTATATAATTTATAAAAAACATTCAAATAATGTTCTACCGTGTGTTTACTCACGCCATATTGACAAAGAGGTTCTATGGGGCACGATTCTTTAACGGGTATATCCTTTGGTTCACCATACACAGCCCCCCCTGTTGACACATAAATAAATTTTTTAACTTCATATTTTCTTGATAATTCACAGAGATTCAAAGAACCGAGAATGTTAATCGTTGCGTCATAAACGGGCATTTCCACAGATTTACGCACATTCACATGGGCAGCGTGATGATCTATCATGTCCGGCCTTTCCTTTTTAAACACCTCTTCTAAAGAAGCAGCGTCACAAATATCGATATGATAAAAAGTTGCCCTTGGATTAATATTTTCCTTTTTCCCCGTTGACAGATTATCCACCACAACGACCTGATGTTTGTCTGCTATCAACCGATCTACCAGATGCGAGGCAATAAAACCTGCACCACCAGTCACCAGTATCTTCATTAAAATTCCTTTCCTTGCATTTGTACACCAAAATTATCTGTCAAATGATATGCCTTCCAGTATCATTTTTGGATACTCCGATACCATTTTGTGCGCTGTTTCTTCATCTAAAATATCTGATACAATTTTTACGGCTTGAGAAAGTATTGGCGGCCTGTTTACCGGAGAGTGTGCATCGGAGGCCACCACGTGTACTAAATTATTCTTTAACATCCAGAGCACACATTTTTTGGGGGCACTGCCAAAGCCTCCGGTAATGCTTTGCGCTGTCACTTGTAAAATTGCCCCCATATCTACAAAACGATGAAGAACTGCCGGATTTTCCTGGATACCATAATTTCTTTCAAGATGGGGCAATATTGGAGTGAATCCCATCGATTTCAATTTAAAAATAACCTGCTCTGTTTCCGTCGGGATCCACTGAAACGAAAATTCTAAAAGTATATACATTTTATTGCTGTTTATGGTTAATATACGGCTTTCTTTTATAATATTTTCATTTATCAGACGGTCATTTAAATGTACTTCCGAACCAGGATATATGGTTAAATCCAGACCCTCCTGCTGTATCAATTGGTTGAGCATGTTTACCTTTTCAAGTACAATCTGTGCGTTTACATCAAACATGCCATTTTCAACATGAGGTGTTGCTACGATCTTTTTTATTCCATCGTGAACGGCAATTCTGCACATTTCCATGGATTCCCGAACTGTCGTTGGCCCATCATCGAGCATGGGTAATATGTGAGAATGTATATCAATCATGGTTACACATTATAACACAAAATTATTCGATTAATCAATGTGCATACCATAAAATAACCCTTGCATATTCTACACTATGTAGAATATAATGTGACATTATGAGAAAACAATTGAAGTTCAACTTTAATCCATTCAAGGAAGGGCTTAACCAGGTCATGGGGACACTGGAAAGGGATATTATGGAGGTTTTATGGAACCACGGAGAATCCTCCGTAAAGGATATTGTGAGCACCCTTCCTCAAGACCGTGACAGTTCTTATTCTACGGTAATTACGGTTACCAATCGAATGGCAGTGAAAGGGCTTTTAAAAAAGAGAAAGATGGGAAAGGCATACGTATATAAACCTGCGTACAACAGAGAACAATTTTGTGAGATTGTCTCAAAAAAAGTTGTTGAGGGCGTTTCTTCATTTTCCTTTCAAGCTGCGGTGGCGCACTTCGTTGATTGTATGTCACAATTAGAGCCAGATAAATTAGAATATTTTTCAAGGTTGATTGAATCAAAAAGAAAAAACAAACCTTAGAGATACGCTTATTTATGGAAAAAAGGCAAATCAAAATACAAAGGGGAAAACCAGAACGATGTTTTGTATGTATAGTACTTATTAATCTTGTGATTTTGTTTATTGTAATTACAGGGATTATTATGGGCATTCATGACTATATATCCGACACAAAGTTTACCTATCGATCTGTCACCTGTTGCGGAAGTATCTGTTCAAAATGTTTTTTTTCCTTTTATACATTTGCGACAATGACTCCATGGGCTTGTATTGTGATACTCTTTATTGGGATATGCAAAGCGATTCGTAAAACAATTTCGCTGCTTTCCCTGAATTACAATTTTATTCATTCTCTATCCCCCCTGCCCATTGAATGCCATCCTCAATTGAAAAATATTGCAAACAATCCCCGTTTTTGTAACCATCTTGTGCTCTTAAAGAATAGTAAATTACGCTATGCCTTTACCCAGGGTCTGTGGAGCCCGAAGGTGTACGTATCGTCGGGCATTTGCTCTTATTTGACAAAAGAGGAGCTTTTGGCCGTGATTCTCCATGAAATGCATCATCTGGAGAGCAATGATCCATTGAAACTCTTTTTTATACACATATTTTGTGCCCTCAATTTCTTTCTTCCTGTTAACCGGTATTTGCTAAACAAATTTTCTTCTGCATCAGAAAAGGCTGCTGACGATAGAGCGGTGAGTTTTTTAGGAGAATCCTTAGAGCTTGCAAGCGCAATTGTAAAGATATCCAGGTTGAATAATATAACACTGCGGTCTCATATGATCCTTTCTCTTGAAGGACAAAATATAAATATAGAGGAAAGAATGAGAAGATTGTTGGAACCGGAGATTGCTCCCCCCTGTCGTGATAAAGTATATGCCTTTTCTCCCTATTTCTTGTCCCTGGGTATTGCTATAACAATTTGTCTGTCTTTATTTAAACCTCTTACATGGATTCGCATGGCCGATTGTAATACCATGGCATGTCACATAAATACGTGTAGATAATCATTGGTGAACGAAGGGAGTTCATGTATGTATGAAATATTAAAACGATCAATACTTCTGTCCCTCTTCCTCATTCCTTTTAAAATTGTTATAGCACGTGAAAAAGATGACACCGCTTCTCACAAGCCACCAAACAGTAAAACAACGGTTCTTGAAGTGGGTGCAACAAATGCCCCCTTAGATTTAAAATGGCTAGTTCAGGAAGCTATAGAACATAATCCGGAGATTATCGCTGCCCAAAAACGCTTAAACGCCGCAAAGGCAAAGATTCCACAGGCCAAATCACTGGACGATCCTTCCATACGTGTCGGTTCTTTTGATATGTCTAACAGCCCCATCAATATAGAAGGCAAAACCGACATGCTTCAACAGCGATTTGGCGTGTCGCAGAAAATACCATTCCCCGGAAAACTACATCTCCGGGGGGAAGTAGCCACAGAGGAGTATAACATGACAGAAAAAGAATTGCGGTCAAAAATACAAGAAATTACCGCCCTCGTAAAATCCGCCTTTTATGAACTCTATTATATCGATAATGCCCGTGGTATTACTCAGGAAAATAGAGACCTGCTCCATAAATTTGCTAAAATCGCAGAAACAAAGTATTCTGTCGGCAAGGCCACACAGCGGGATGTTTTGTCAGCGCAGGTTGAGGTATCAACCTTAGCGAATAACCTCATTGTTTTAAACAGGGAAAAGGAATCCATTATTGCCCGGTTAAATATATTATTAGACAGACCTACAAACACCCCGATAGGGAAACCACGACCATTCGAAAAACATACCATCGATTTGACAATAAAAGAACTGGAAGACCTTGCTGTTAAAAATAGACCAGAACTGAAAAAGTTTGATCATGCTGTTAAGAGGGATGAAGCGGATTTAAAGCTTTCAAAAAAGGATTATTACTTTGCAGACTTTGAGCCCATGGTGGAGTATATGCAAGAGAACGGAGATCCCGATACATGGGCAACCGCAATTACTATTAACGTTCCATGGCTATGGTCAAAAAACCGGTTAAAGGTTAAGGAATCAAAGGAAAATCTTGATGCAGCCAAATCAGACTATCGCTTTGTCAACAATAAGACTTTCTTTGAGATCAAGGATTTTTTAGTCAAGATACAATCCTCTGAAAGTACCATAAATCTTTTCAAAACAGGTATTATTCCTCAGGCCGAACAATCATTAAAGTCGGCGCGTATTGGGTACGAGACAGACAGAGTTGATTTTCTCACCCTGATTGATAGCCAAAGAGTTCTTTTAAATTCAAGACTATTGTACTATAGGGCTCTGATTGATTTTGAACAAAACCTGGCTAATATGGAAAGAGCTGTGGGTATGCAATTAACGCAATAACGAGTATAAAAGCTTATTAACACACTATAGTAGTACCTTGTAAAAACTTTTTTTGCAAGTTATTTACACAATCACATTTGTTTATGATGGAAAGATTGCTTCGCTCCGCTCGCAATGACAAGGTGCCGTGCGCCATTAAAGTGCATAGTTAGTGTCATTGCGAGGGTCTTTTCCGAAGCAATCTTCCCGCTTTCACAAGAGAATTGGTTGCGGCTTAGCTGCGCTAGGATATTTATGAAGGGATTGATGCTATGTCCTATAAAAAAAGAACTTTATTTTACCCATTTTTAGTTACGCCCCTGATTATTTTTTTCAGTGTTTTTTTGGGTGTCTCCATATCCGGTAACATAAAAATATATTGTAATGCGTTTCCACAAAAGGGTCTAACGTTTATTTCTTCTGCATACGCTGAGGAAGTAAAAGAAAAAAAGATATTGTACTGGACGTGCGGTATGCATCCCTCCGTCAAAATGGACAAGCCGGGCAAATGCCCTATTTGTGGCATGGACCTGATTCCTGTATACGAAAAAGGCGCTGGCAAAGAGGAAGAAGGCGCTGCTGCCATGGTAGAACTGAGCGAACGAGCCCGTAAATTAGCACAGGTCAAAACCGAAACCGTCCAATATCGCTCACTCACAAAAGATATTTACACCGTTGGATTGATTGAGACCGATGAAAGACTCAAGGCATCTGTTTCGGCATGGATTCCTGGCAGAATTGATAAACTTTTTGTTGATTTTACGGGTACGCAAGTCGTGAAAGGTGAATCTATGGTCTGGATATATAGTCCGGAGCTTGTATCTACAGAGGAAGAATATCTGTTGGCCATGGAAACCTACGAAAAGGTTAAGGATAGTCCTTTTGATGAAGTGGTAAGCGGCGCACAGTCATTGGTCGAGGCATCCAAAAAGAGATTACTCTGGTGGGGCATCACAGAAAAACAGATCGAGGCGCTTTCGAAAGATAAAAAGATAAAACAACACACGATACTCCATGCTCCCCTGAGTGGTATTGTCATAGAAAAAAAACCATTGGAAGGTCAATATGTCATGCAGGGCGAGATGATATACACGGTTGCCGATCTGTCAAATGTCTGGATGAAGGCGAATATTTATGAATATGAAATGGCTTGGGTAAAGGTTGGACAGGAAGTAGAAGTCACAACCCCAACGTATCCGGGAGATGTATTTGTAGGAACGGTATCTTTTATTGAGCCATTCCTGGATGACAAGACACGTTCCGTGAAGATACGTTGTGATATCCCGAACCGACAGCTAAAACTCAAACCCGCCATGTATGTTAACGCCCGCTTACGAATACCTATTGAAGAACTCGAAATGCAGGAAGGAAACTATGTGAGTGGACTGGACTATGTCTGCCCCAATCATCCCGAAATAAAGTCTAGCAGACCTGGTGTGTGTCCGGAGGACAATGTGCCCTTTATAAAGTCCCCCCCTGCTCAAGTCGAATTGATTGCCACCAGCGATACAACTGCTCAGGTTGAGTATATATGCCCCATGAAATGTTATACCTCCAAAGAGCCGGGAGATTGTCCCGTGTGTGGGATGAAATTGGAAAAAGTCCCTGTCAGTAAAAAACAAGAAACGGCAAAAAAAGAACCTGTGGCCAAGACAGAGATCGTGTACGAGTGTCCTATGGAATGTTATGCCTCAAAAACAGACGGTGAATGTCCCGTGTGTGGTATGAGACTTGAGAAGAAGGAAATACCTGGAGAAATTTCTGGTGAAAAGTTGGCGTGTATTTGTCCACAGGAATGGGATCCATCTACAGCGCCAAAATCATGTCCTCTGTGCGGTATGTTGCTAAAAAAAAGCATAACGACAACCACACCATCGGGTAAAAAAAAGAAGAATATCGTCTACATGTGTCCCATGTCATGCATGGCATCAGACAAACCAGGTCAATGTACAGAATGTAAAAGACCCCTGGGTCGGTGGGAGGTGAGGGAAGAACCAGGGGCAAAGCTTAAAAAAGCCGAACTTAAAAAACGCATTGTTTATGGTTGTCCCATGCATCCAGATGTGACTTCTGATAAGCCTGCTGACTGTAATAAGTGCGGTATGCGCCTTGAGAAAACAACACAGGCGCTTGCCATACCAGCAACGGCAGTGTTAGATACGGGTATACGAAAGGTCGTGTATATCGATAAAGGTAATGGGCAATATAGGGGAAAAGAAGTCCTTCTCGGTCCGAAGGCAGGCGATTATTATCCTGTACTGGACGGTTTGGAAGAAGGCGATAAGGTAGTAACTGCCGCCAATTTCCTCATAGATTCACAAAGTCAGCTCACAGGCGGCGCCAGCGCCCTGTACGGGGGCGCGATGGAGTTCAAAGAAGAAAAATAAAGTTGAAACCACAGATTTCTTGGCGCAGCGAAGCCGCAACCAAATTCGAAATACGAATATCGAAATATGAAACAAATTCAAATGACAAAAAACTCAATGCTCAAAACTTTACGTAAGCATAATCTAATCAATGCCTTACAGTTATGCATTTTGAAAAACACGCAGAAAAAACAAGAAGTTGATGGATTGTAGTACAGATTACACAGATGGAAAACATTCAATACAAAAAAATGGATAGAACAAAAATCCGTTGACAAATACATGGATAAAGATATAAGAACACATACAATTATTGGGGCCGCAATGGAGGTTCATACCATTATTGGACCAGGACATCTGGAAGCAGTATACCAGGAATGTTTGGAGATCGAGTTTGCATTAAGAAAAATTCCATTTGTTTCTCAACCTCGACTGGAAATATTTTATAAAGAACAAAAATTAAAAAAATATTATGTTCCTGATTTCATTGTTTACAATGAAGTTGTAGTTGAAATAAAAGCAGAGCAATCTTTGTCGAAGGTTGACGAAGCACAATTAATAAATAGCCTTATTATTAGTTGCCATAGCACAGGATTGCTTTTAAACTTTGGCGAGGAATCCCTTCGTTATAGAAGATTTAAAAATTAAATTTTATCAAAATAGATTCCAGAGATTTGACGATATAACAAAATAATCTGTGTAATCTGTGAAATCTGTGGTTTCAATTTATTAAATAATATGATCAACAAACTCATTGAACTTTGTCTGAAGAACCGGTTTCTCGTCATCTGCTTTTACCTCATGGTGATGTTTGGTGGCGTCTTTGGACTGAAGAATGTCAACATGGACGTCATCCCCGATATTGGGGAAAACCAGTGCATCGTCTTTACCGATTGGCCAGGACGCAGTCCCCAGAACGTGGAAGATCAGGTCACCTATCCCCTTACGGTAAATCTGTTGGGTGTGCCTGGCGTAAAGGTTATACGATCCCAATCGGGATTTGGTTTTTCCATGATATTTATTATATTCCAGGATAAAACCGATTTTTACTGGGCACGTTCCCGTGTATTGGAGCGATTAAACTTCGTCCAAACCCTCCTTCCGAAAGATGTCGTTGCAAGATTAGGTCCTGATGCTACAGGACTCGGCCAGATATTCTGGTATACGGTGGAAGGTGAAGGATATGACCTGGGACAATTGCGGTCTATTCAGGATTGGTACATCCGCTACCAACTGAATGCCGTTGAAGGCGTCTCTGAAGTGGCAGGGGTGGGTGGTTTTGTCAAACAATATCAGGTTGATGTCGACCCCAATAAACTTTTGGCATATAACATGACGGTCGGCATGGTGTATGACGCCGTTGGTAAAAGCAATATAGACGTAGGCGCCAAGGTGGTAGAAAATAACAATATGGAATTTATCATCCGTGGCCTTGGATTTATAAAGGGCGTTGAGGATATCGAAAACATCACCGTGGGTAGCTACAACGGTGTACCCATATTTGTCAAAAACATAGCTACTGTCCAGGTGGGTGGCGATTTCAGACGTGGGGCATTGGACAAGGAAGGCGCTGCCGTTGCGGGTGGGATTGTTATCATGCGTCAGGGCCAAAATCCCTTAGAGGTAATTAAAAGGGTAAAAAAGAAGATCAAAGAAATAGAACCCGGATTACCGCCCGGCGTAAAAATTGTGCCTTTTTACGACAGAGAAGGACTCATAACGCGTGTTATCGATACCCTCAAAGATGCGCTCATAGAAGAAATTATTGTTACCTCCATTGTTGTCATAATATTCCTGTTGCACGTCCGGAGTATTTTTATCTGCTGTCTTGGATTTCCCATATCCATACTCATTTCATTCCTGTGTATGTATTATATGGGTATTGACTCAAACATTATGTCCCTCACGGGTATTGCTATTGCTATTGGCGAGGTGAGTGATATGTCCATAGTTATGGCGGAAAATATCTATAGAAACCTCATCGAACAAAAGGACAAAAAAAGCCGGGCCGAAATCATCTTTGACGCATCGAAGGAAGTCGGCGGCTCAATATTTTTCGCAGCCTTGACAACTATTTTTATGTTCTTCCCGGTATTTGGACTCACAGGACAGGAAGGAAAACTCTTTACGCCCCTGGCCTGGACAAAGACCATTGCTATCGGGTCATCGGTTATCATGGCGATTACCCTGACGCCGGTACTTTGTACCTTTCTCTTAAAAGGCAAACTGAAACCGATGGAAGATAATTATGCCTCAAGGATGCTCCTGAGTGGATATCAGCCTGTCCTCCGTTGGGTACTCGATCATAAAAAAACATTTCTGGCCATCCCGCTCGTCATCGTTATTTCATCCATCTTTGTCGCAAAAAGGATTGGAAGGGAATTTATGCCTCCCCTTGATGAAGGCTCGATCCTCTTTATGCCTGTAATGTTGCCGTGTGTGTCATTGACTGAGGCCATTGAAATCTGTAAGAAACAAGATGCAATTATTAAATCTTTGCCAGAAGTGGACACAGTTGTTGGGAAAATAGGCAGGGCTGAGACCCCCACAGACCCGGCGCCTGTCGAGATGTTTGAAACCGTTGTTGCCTTAAAACCAAAAGAGGAATGGCGTAAAAAGAAGATCGAGTACAAATTCCTGAATTATATACCTTCCTTTATCCACCCTGTCTTCCATTGGATTCTCCCTGATGAACGGAGGATTACGAAACAGGAAATCATCAGGGAAATGGATGAAGCAACGAGGATACCTGGCGTGGCAAATATATGGACTCAACCGATCGTGAACCGGATTGATATGCTGTCAACCGGTATACGTACATCAGTTGGCGTCAAGGTCTTTGGAACTGACCTTAACGTTATACAACAATTGGCCCTTGACGTAGAAAAGGCGCTGCGTGATGTCCCCGGAGTGGCAGACCTTTACGCGGAGCGAGTTACCGGAAAACCCTATCTGGAATATAAAATTAAACGTGAGGAAATTGCACGCTATGGCATCAATAAGGGATGTCCAGGATATAATCGAGAATGCTATTGGTGGAGAAAACATTACGACAACGATTGAGGGTCGTGAACGATACCCCATACGGGTCAGATATAGTCGGGAATGCCGTGATAACTTTGACGCATTGAAAAGGATTTATACCCAGTTCATCGGGGGCGCTTATCCCTATTACGCAGGTTACGGATATCCGCTACGTCATGGGACCATCCATGCCAGCAGTGAAAATGCCCTTTTGCGCGCCTACGTTCTCATGAACGTCCGTGGCAGAGACCCTATGAGCTTCGTGGAAGAGGCATCAAAGGTTGTATCAAAAAGTCATGTTGCGAAAGGGTACTTTATCCAGTGGAGCGGTCAGTATGAAAATCAGATCAGGGCAAAAAAAGATTACAAATTCTTGTGCCTTTAGCAATGTTTGTTGGTTTTCTCCTTATTTTTATGGCATTCAAATCTTTTTCCACAAACGATGTTTATCTTATTTGCAGGGATTCCCACAGCCATTGCGGGCGGTGTCTGGCTTCAATATTTATTTGGTTATAACTTTAGTGTTGCTGTATGGGTAGGCTTTATCTCCATTTTTGGTATTGTGGATGACGATTCCGTGCTCATTACAACCTACATCAACGATTTATTCGGCGAAAGAAAGATGAAAACCATCCAGGACATCCGTCACACAATCCTGATGGCAGGTACGAAAAGGATAAGACCATGCATGATGACAGCGGCCACCACATTTATCGGCCTCGTCCCCATCCTCTGGGAAACCGGCGCTGGCGCAGAAGTCGCCAAACCCATGGCGATCCCCTCTATTGGTGGCATGGCCATGGCGCTCGTCAGCGTCTTCATCATCCCCTGCCTGAACGCCTGGCACAAGGAACACAGGTTTAAAAAGGCATTACAGAAAGATCCTAGTATTGCCGAAACTGGAATTATTGTGTAGTTTTACACATCATATAGTTGGCATCTTTATTGCTCATATTACTCCTAATCATTCATCATACTCTTAAAATTGAAAGGGGTTAACAAATAAAATCGATATAAACCGATATAAATAGGGGAGAAATAGCTTTCCCTAAATATTGATTATGGGCTTTAAAAAAACTAAATGAGACAAATATATCTAAAAGTATAGAATAGTTCGTCTAAAATATTGGATAACTATTTCGAGGCTTTAATAACTGGGTAAAATGAAATGCATGAAATTTCAGTAGCTTCGCTGAGAGCGTTCTTGGGAAGCCTGTCTAATTTCATAAATTAAGGAGGAGAAGGAAATGGTAAAGAAATCAGGGCTTACTTTTATTATTGTAGGTGGGTTGATTTGCAGTATTGGTACTTTCAATATTGCATCTGTTAGATCTGTGATGGCTGAAGAAACGCATCACAAAGAACACAAAGAAGAAGAGCACGGAATGACAGGTTCAGAAGGATAATCAGGTAAGGAACCAACTAAGGTTGAACACAAGCATAAAGAGCCGAAGGGTGGAACGGGTGGTGAAGCAAAAACCCATGCTAAAGGGCACGAAGAAGAGGAACATGGAATGACAGGTGCAGAAGGAGAAGCAGGTGCAAAAGAAAAAAAAGAAGAGAAAAAGAAATGAAGGGAAAGATACCTGAGGAATGTCGATGAGTGAGATAATATGACATTCTTCGTCCAGGTTGAAGAAGGATTATTCGTATGAGTATTCGGCAGGATAGTACAAAAAGGCAATTCTTTGAATTGCCTTTTTGTTTTTCAAAAATTACCGGAGCGGTCATTTTTTTAAGGAAATGAGTTATGCCACGGGAATTAACTCGTGGTAACGGCTCAATAACACCGTTCTGCAAAAAAACACCTGCCGGGTTGATTAATCGCACGGGAAATTAGTGGCAACTGTGGGTAACCAAAAGTCTTTCGGATTTTGCTGACCTGCCACATGATGCGGTCGAACTCTCTAAGCGCGGCCTTTTGATTCTCCGCACGCTGACCGATAATCACGGTGGCATTATTACCGCCAATGACTCGAACATTCAGCAATTACAAAAACAATGAGTATGCAGTTATCAAAGAATATGCCAGTCTTGCTCCTGGGTATGACAGACGATGGTCCTTTTATATTAACGCAACACTCCGGGAGACATTGAAACGATTGGATATTAATCCAAACGACAGGATATTAGATATTGGATGCGGGACGGGTTCTCTACTTCAGGCAATCACCGAAAGTTATCCACTGGTTAAAGTAGTTGGTGTTGACCTTGGTTGTAGAGATGCTCAAGATCGCCAAAAACAAGCAGATCAAGGATAGTCCCCTTATTGCTAGTCAGGCCAGGTGTTTACCGTTTCACTCTGAAAGTTTCGATGTGGTAGTTTCCTGTAACGCCTTTCATTATGTGCGCAATCCTGAAAAATGTTTGGTAGAGATCGCTCGTGTCCTCAAACCACAGGGGTAGAATCGCTATTACCGATTGGTGTGACGATTATATTGCATGTCGTTTCTGTGATCTATTCTTACGTGTGTTTAATCGTGCCCACTTTAAAACATGGCCGACGTGCTTGCGAACGCCTGCTTCGAAATGCCGGTTATAACAATGTACGGGTTGAACGATACAAGATCAACTGGTTATGGGGACTTATGACAGCAAAGGCACAAGCCAATCACGATTAGCAATACGGTATAGACAAAACACTTTAAGCTTTTGTCTGTAAATATGAAATTTGTTAAATTCGTTTTTCCACTTTTGAGTAGTATTCCTGCCGTCTTTTAAAAAGGGGAATGACAATGATTGCACGGATAGTAACAACTGTTTTGTATTTGACACTATTGACGAGTTGTGCAAGCCAGACACTTCAACTACCGATATCTACCGACGACCCGGCAAATCCGAACGCTCCGGAATCTGTACTACTATCCATCAACTTCTTGTTTTTTTTGCGTGTTTTTCATGCCGCCATTTCCGTAAGCGCTTTAATATCAAGGGCTGAAGCAGTCATCAGCGAACAAGAGAACTTCTGGCCTTTCTCCGTCAGAACATAGCGGTTGGTCCGAGGAGCTTTGCGGATTAGGCCGTGTACCCGCAACAGTTTTATCCGTCGGGTCACACGGCCGGAATACTTCTTTTGCTGATCCTTCTCGGCCTGTTCGGATTCCCCGTAAAGCCACTTCCGCAAATCATGGTTACGGAATCCGTTTATCGCATTTTCACCTTTCGACAGGAACATCAGCATCCGGTAATCATCCTGCTGCCAGGGATTCAACCCCCGATACCTCTTGCCCTCTTTGACCACCTTGTTACAAGCTCCGCATACCACTTCCTTCAGTTTCTCCTCTACCTGAGCCACCGCCAAGGCATCTCCATAACGATCATTGCACTTCTGGCTCACCTCACACCGTCGATGAAGATCGCTTACCCCCTTACGCATCTTCTGCCATGACGCCGGTTTGCCTTCATCATCGTTAGGCCTGCGAAAAACCTTAAAGTCCCGCGTGTTATTGATCGTTGTCTCTATACGCAACAGACTCCCGCTCTTGTTATACATCTTCACTGAGTTACTATTCACGCTGTGCTTGACCCGTATACCTTCATACCGCCTTCGATAGTCGCTGACAACCTCATCAGGGGCAGTCCCTGCAAGGCTACGCCTGCCCAAATACTTCATCACCGAAGGACTGTCGCAAACCCGCATCGCATGGTGAACAAATGACGCAAACAATTCCTCCAACGCCTCAACCGATTTAAACATGATGTCCGTTGCCCACTCCGTCTCATCCGCCGACCAATAATACTCCGGTTTCAACGGACGAAGTACCTGCGACAATGCCGGACAACTTCCCAACGCAAGCCTGTTAAGCAACCTCGCCCAGTCAGTCTTAAGCTGCTCATGCAGCAGCGCCTGCGCAGCCGCTATATCCTCTATATGCACAAAACAGTTGCCGTCCTTAACATAATCAATACCTTGCTTCTGAAGTTGCCGCTCCAGCCAATGACGACCATTAAGACAAATGAAAATATTAAACGGCACCCAACTCTGGATCCGAACATGACCAAAACCAAATACAGGATCGTTAAAATAATGATACACAAAGACACACTTGCGGGGCTCCATCACCAACTCGAGCTTCTTGCTGGCCTTGTTGCCCTTAACCTTCGGCGCAATACAAGGCTCTACCACACTCAACAGACAGATGGAGCCTTCTGTAATCCTCTTGTCCTTCGCAATCTGGCGAGCCAACTTATCCTTATCAACACCGCTGCTTGCCAAATATCTCACCTCAATACCCAATTCTTTTGCACGCGATTCACAACTCTCCCGCACCTGCACCGTAAGACCATTGACCCAATCGGAAAAATCCTTCAGCAATATTTTCGCATAACTCATGTATGTGCTCAGCCCCCGCTCACTGGCCAACCACCGTAATGTCCCTCGAAAACGAACCCTGTCCAGACCGCTTATTGCACCCATGACCCTGTCTCGATATAATTCCATTAACTTCTTCATAGTAGTGTCCTCTAAATTGTATGATTACTATTTACGAGGATAATACTATACCTTATAATAGACAAAAATTCATATTTTGGTTGCGGCCAGAGGCCGCGCTAGGTTACTCCGGCCGAATTTGCTCCAGGCCGAGGTACCTGTCACAACGGAACAACCTGTTACCGAACCAACTTCGCCTATACATCCAGCCTCAATAGAACCACCCACACCTTATGTCTGCCCGATGCATGCCGAAGTAGTACAACAAAGTGAAGGTAAATGCCCTAAATGTGGAATGAGACTTGTTCCGGCAGAACCTTCCAAAACTGACCCTGAGGATAAACAATGACGTATAAATTGATAACCGTTTGTATAATGCTCTTGGGTATGGGGATACTTGCTGGTTGTTCATCAATCCCGAAAGATGCGGGGTTTCATGATGTTCAGAAGCTTATCGAACAACGCATCGGACAGCGTGTGCACTGGAATCAGGGGACATCAGAAGATAGAGCGGTGGCCGATACTGTTCGTTCAATGTTGCAGCAGGAAATAACCCTGGATGGCGCCGTGCAGATTGCATTGCTCAATAACCGGTCATTGCAGGCGATATATGAAGAACTCGGTATTGCCCAGGCGAATGTGGTGCAGGCTGGATTATTACGAAATCCAATCTTTGTGGCAAGCTTTCGATTTCCGGATAAAACTGTCGCTGGACATCGCAGTACCAACACGGAGTTTTCAGTAGTCCAGGATTTTCTTGATCTGCTCGTGATTCCCCTGCGGAAGAAATTGGCCGGTGTACAACTTGAACAGGCAAAAATGCGTGTTGGTAACGTCGTTTTAAACCTTGCAGCCGATGTTCGGTCGGCTTATTATACATTGCAGACAGATGAACAAGTACTGGAAATGCGCCAAATCGTGGCTCATGCTACAGAAGCAGCAGTAGACATTGCAACACGTCAGCATGATGCTGGCACGCTTAAAACACTTGATCTGGCCAACCAGCAAGGATTTCACGATCAGGCAAAACTCGACATGGCGCGCACAGATATTCAGATCATTGCTGACCGTGAGCGTCTCAATCGCCTGTTGAGTCTCTGGGGAACAGATACAACGTGGAAGATTCCTCATAGACTGCCCGATTTGCCAGCAGTTGAAATCCCGTTGGAGCATCTTGAGTCTCTGGCTGTATTACAACGGTTGGACATTGCTGCCGCACGCCAGGAAATGCAAGTCATAACGCATGCCCTGTCTTTGACACGAAAGTACCGGTATGTTTCTGTTCTCGACATCGGTGTGGATACCGAACACGACGTTGCGGATGACGTAAATCTTACGGGACCAAACCTGACGCTTGAACTCCCCATTTTCGACAGACGTCAGGCTTCTATCTTCCGTTTGGAGGCGCAATTACGGCAAAGCCAGCAGCGGCTGTCTTCTCTGGCAATCGACATTCGTTCTGAAGTCAGGGAAGTGCGTGAACGGCTTTTAGCTGCCCGGAATATGGTCAAATACTACCGTGATGTCATACTTCCTCTGCGTCAGCGGATCGTAGATGAGTCTCAACGGTATTACAATGGTATGCTTATTGGGGTATATGAGCTACTCCTGGCCAGGCAAAACCAGATCAACGCTGGTCGTGAATACATCGAGACGCTCCGGGATTATTGGGTCGCCAGGTCAGACTTAGAACTCGCTATTGGCGGTCGTCTGACGGCAGCCACGGAGGAATCTACTCAACCGATGGAACAACCTGCTATCCAATCGTCCAAACCATCTGAGCACATACACAATCATTAAGATGTATTACATGGATAACCATAAAAAATTATAAACCACAGATTTCCTGGCGCAGCGAAGCCGCAACCAAATTCGAAATACGAATATCGAAATATGAAACAAATTCAAATGACAAAAAACTCAATGCTCAAAACTTTACGTAAGCATAATCTAATCAATGCCTTACAGTTATGCATTTTGAAAAACACGCAAAAAAACAAGAAGTTGATGGATAGTAGTACAGATTACAGAGATGAAATTAAAGGAGATTAGTCATGATTACCCGGCGTAAAATGCTTTTTTCCAGCGCAGCCGCATTGTTTACCGGCGGTGTTTCTTTGCTCTTAGGCCGCAAACAACTCGATGCTGCGGGCACACAAACAAGTACAATGCCCTCCCCTATCACACCTGCTACTCATGATTTGCCATACACACCCGTGATAACTCTCAATGGAAGTACACTTCCCTGGAAGTGGGATAACGGCGTAAAGGTCTTTCATCTAATAGCCGAGCCGGTCAGACGGGAGTTTGCACCGGGGATGGTTGTCAACTGCTGGGGTTATAACGGACAAACACCAGGCCCCACTATCGAAGCGGTGGAAGGCGACCGTGTGCGCATCTTAGTTACCAATAAGCTTGCCGAACATACCACAATCCATTGGCATGGCTTGCTCCTGCCAAATGGTATGGATGGTGTTGGGGGTTTGAATCAACCACACATCAAACCTGGCGAAACATACGCCTATGAATTTACCCTCCGTCAACACGGCACTCAGATGTATCACCCTCATGCGGATGAGATGGTACAGATGGCAATGGGTATGGAAGGCTTTTTCATCATACACCCACGTGAACCAGAACAGCCCCGGATCAACCGTGATTTCTGCATCTTTCTGCAAGAATGGTTTGTAGAACCGGGTACATTTACTCCCAATCCGAACATCATGACCGACTTTAACCTCTTTACGTTCAACAGCCGCGTGTTTCCTGGTACTGCCCCGTTGATAGTCCGTATGGGTGATCGTGTGCGCATCAGGGTCGCCAACCTGAGCATGGATTCCCACCCAATCCATCTGCATGGTTATAATTTCAAGATTACCGGTACGGACGGAGGGCGAATTCCCCTCACAGGGCAGTGGCCGGAAACTACGGTAAACGTACCACCAGGCACTACGCGTGACATTGAATTTGTAGCCAATGCATCGGGAGACTGGGCTTTGCACTGCCACAAGAACCACCACGTTATGAATGCCATGAGCCATACCGTACCAAACATGATCGGCGTTAAACAAGGGGGCGTGGAACAAAAAATTCAGAACCTGTTGCCGGATTATATGGCTATGGGTGAGAGTGGAATGTCCGAAATGGCAACGATGAAGATGCCTTTGCCAGGGAACACCCTTCCGATGATGTCCGGGGATGGTCCGTTTGGCCCTGTTGAGATGGGCGGGATGTTTACCGTGTTAAAGGTACGCGAAGGTATTACCAGTTATGACGACCCTGGCTGGTATCAATATCCCCGGGGTACTGTAGCCTGGCGGGTAGCTGAATAATTATCGACCTAACATGTTTTAATGTAGATTATGAAACATTGTAACATTCTTTCAAAAATTATGTTTGACATATTGTAAAATGTGTGATAAATTTAAATTACGTTTTACATATTGTAGAATATTTACTCTGTAAATACTGCTTTTTTTGTAAGTTTTTCACAATCCCATTTACTTTTTATCATCAGGTGAAGTTTGTTTATGATGGAAAGATTGCTTCGCTCCGCTCGCAATGACCCCAGACGACTAAAGTCGTCACTACAAACGCTCGCACCGTGTGCCATCGAAGGGCATAGTAAGTGTCATTGCGAGGGTCTTTTCCGAAGCAATCTCTCCGTTTTCATAAAGAAGAATTGGTTGCGGCGTAGCTGCGCTACGGTATTTTATTAATTTCTGGAAAGGAGATGGCTATGAAACGTGTTTTACGTACAGCATTTATATTTACCTTTGTTGTTGGTTTTAGCAGCGCTTATGTCCACGAAGCCTTATGGGCATGCGGTGGAACATGCGGAGAGGGCAACCACCGCAGTCATGAAACTGGCGAACATGCTATACAAACAAAGGCCGAAGTAAAAGGGGAAAAAGCCGAGGCTGTTAAAGACCCTGTATGCGGTATGGAAGTCGGCGATGTCAAAAAGGCCGCATCCGAAGAATACAAGGGGAAGGTTTACTACTTTTGCTCGGATCATTGTAAAAAGACCTTTAAAAAAGACCCTGCATCTTATGTAACACAGCAAGGTGCTGGTGGAGAACACAAACACTAATTCCCCTTCTGTGGAGTAATTTATTCGTGGAACGAAGTCACAGAGAAATATTTATGACTGTTTTAAAATAAGGAGCGAAATTTTATGAAAAAGAGAGTTTTGGGATTTTTGATTTGTACGGCAATAGCAGTGCAAAGTTACGGGGATGGGATTTTTGCCGGAAATCACCATGAAAAGATGTATAAGAGTTGGTCCCATGATGTATTTGTTTATGCAGGACTTGAGGATGGTGTAGATATCATTGACCCTGCAAAAATGAAAAAAATCGGCACGATAAAAGGGATTGAGGGTATCCATAATTGTTATACATCATACGATGGAACATCTCTTTATATAACCGCAGAGAAAGAAATAGTAAAGGTGGCATTTAAGGGTGAAAATGGCGGGGGTATGATAAAACGAAAGGAGCTTGTGACCGGAGAACTTGCCCACGTAACATTGTCTCTCAATGGTAAAACACTCTATATCTCTGACGGTAAAGACAATGTCCTGGCGGTAGACGCTCATACCCTGGATTTAATAAAAACCATTAACATGCCGACAGGTCTTGATGATGTCATTAAGATAGTAAAAAATGAACTTGGTAAACCCTGGGAAGATTCGGATAGCAATCCGCATGGACTTGCAGTTCATCCAGGGGGAAGGTACATTTATGTTCCCCTTGTCTGGAGCGGGGCGGTTGCGGTAATTGACACATGGATTAATGAAGTTGTTAAGGTATTGAATTTAAATGCTACCGATCCAGGTCAACCCGGCCATGGGACAACACCTGTAGCCTTGGGTTTTTCCACGGATGGTCATTGGTGCTTTGTGAGTTGCGCAGTGCCAGGGTATGAATGCATCCTCAATACCTCTGACCCTGCAAATCCGAAAATTGAGACTTCTGTCGCTGTGGGACTATCACCAATTCAGGTGCCTGCAAACCCAACCAATAGGTACTTCATCGCGCCGTGCCAGACATCGAGTTTATTAGGCAATAATCCATCACCAGTACCAAACCCAGTTTACAATAATGCAGACTGGATTGATTGGATTAATACCAACAAAGATACCGCCCTTGATTTAGTCGAAGCATTGTTCGGCGCCCTTCACGAGGCAATGCCCATGGAACCCAATGACGATAAACCGGATGCCTGCTTTATCGTAGAAATTGCAGATAACTACGACCACGATGGTACACCATGGGAGGTAATAGATACTGTTGTTGCAGGCGTGGGTCCCCATGGCGTGAGCTATACACCCGGCGGCAAATTTGCCTTTGTTACCCTCTCGAATGAGATGCCAGGTAAGGTTGCGGTTATTACGGAGACAAAACCTGGCGAATTCAAGGTTATTCACGTGATTGAGGTTGGTGATTTCCCCAATGGAATAGCAACAAGATTTGGAAAAAATCAGAATTCCTAACACTTGTAAAGGCACAATCAGAACAACCTTTCCATATTTCCCTCCTTCACAAGGAGGGAAATATGGGGGGATGCAAAATACTTGTTAAGAACACCGCCAACAATATCAAAATTTCATCTTTTTTAAGTTTTTTACAACTCCTTTCACCCTTTATCAGGAGGTTCTGTTTGTTTTTGGGAGAAAGATTGCTTCGCTTCGCTCGCAATGACAGAATAAGGTCGCAATAGTCGGGTTCCTCTTTGCAATTGCAAAGTGCGTTGCACCTGTTTTTGTGCATTGCGCAATGACAACGTACAGTGTAGTACTATCAAAGTGCATAGTCCGTGTCATTGCGAGGGTCTTTTCCGAAGCAATCTCCCCGCTTTTATAAAGGGAATTTGGTTGCGGCGTAGGCGCGCTAAGTATATTTTGTATTTATTTTATTTTTATAACGAGCCTTTAAAAAGAGCCCCAAATCCTATATTGAAGGTTTGATAAAGAGATGAGAGGCATAATTACTGTCATTATAAGAGACCAATAAGAACAGTAGAAACCACAGATTTCGCAGATTACACAGATAAAATATACAAATAATCCGTGAAATATAAGTCCATAGAAATTCTTTTGTAAAATTTTCGAGGCAAATGGTATAATGTGTAAATCTACTCATAGATTCAAATACAATCTCCGCATCTTCAGAAAGGCCTTTTTACCCTGGGCATGCTCTTCGCCTAGAAACCTTTGGATGGTGTGGAATTTATTCAGAAAGGTAAGAAAGAAATATAAATTTAATACTCACTTACAAGGTTATCATGATTACCCTATTCCGCATTCATTTGTATTAAGCCTTACCTCTGATTGTAATCTCAGTTGCGATCATTGTTATGCACGGGTATATGAGGAAACAAAGGTATTGCCCAGGAAAGTAATGGAAGGTATTCTGGAACAAGCCAGTTCACTCGGTTGTTTCTTCTTTGTGCTTACTGGTGGAGAACCTATGCTGTACCCGGACCTGTTAGATATTTTAATCCGCCACAATAACAGCCTTTTTATCCTGATAACTAATGGGACTATGGTCTCTGATGACTTTGCAAAAAGGTTGTCTCATTCACCCCATATAATTCCTGTAGTAAGTCTTGAAGGTGGTTTAGAAGACACTGATAAGAGGCGTGGTATGGGTGTATATAACCGTGTTATGAGCGCCTTTAACAATCTTCAAGAAAACAAGGTACTTTACGGGTTTTCTATTACTGTTACCTCAGAGAATGTGGAACAACTTCAAAAAGAAGCGGTTTTTCGAGAAAAGTATCCCTATGGCGCTCGTTTAGGATGCTTTATAGAATACATCCCCACAGGAAGGACACCGAATCCAGGGTTATCCCTATCGTCTGCACAAAGGTTAGCATTTAGACGATGGTTTTTAAAAACGAAGGAAAGGATGAACACATATCTCATACATTTTCCTGGTGACGAGGAGCTTATGGATAGTTGCCGGGAGGCAGGAAAAGGATTTATCCATGTCAATCCGGAGGGATACATAGAATCGTGTGCCTTGCTGCCATCCAGTAAATATAATGTGTCAAAAACACCACTTGATGTGTGCCTGAAAAATTTATATGTAGACAACCAGAAATGCGCCCATATTTATGAAACACTTGATAATCACCCGTGTATGAAGCATAGAAAAGATTTGGTCACGTAGAATTATGGAGACTTTTAGCCAATTTGCAATCGTAACCCTTTGTAATCAAAGGAGGCTATTATGTCAGGTCTCTCCTTTTCTACGCTACCAAAGATTTGCGTTCCAGTAGCTCGATTTTAGAGAAAGTTTCATTTTGATTAACTTGGATGGTAACTATTCAGCGTATTTTTACCCACAATCACTACGAGTGAACAAAATATTGATTAGGTAATCCCGAAGGGATGTC
>JAXMAC010000059.1:0-20518 GCA_046350595.1 Candidatus Brocadiaceae bacterium
GGTCATCGCTACCGCCGCCCCCACCAACAACGCTCCTATTAACCCTTTCTTCATCCATTTCCTCCTAAATGTCATTAACATAAGTCCACAAAATGTAAATATACCTTATCTGCTAACATGAGGACATGTACCAGATTTTGCGCAAATTACTTCAAGGGCAACACCGCAAGTTTCACAATCGCCAGCCTTTTCTAACTGGTTTCCATAGCTTCCCTTTACCAAGCTAAAACCTTTTCCTGGCTCTGCACTCTCCTTGCTACACTTTGGACACTTAAAAGTAACCCGTGACAATGATACCTTACTTGTAATATCATCACCGCACTCATCACATGCGCCAGGCGCTGGCAAACACACACCATACTTCTTGCAACCAGAATTTATACAGCTATAAGCAATTTTTTGGCATGCCCAACATGTTGGCAAATCGGTGTGAGTCTTATCGCCAGAAGCTTTGTGCTTAGAAAAGTCCCAAATATATCCTATTTCGGAACACTCGGTAAATTCACGCACTTCTTTACAAGTATCGCACCAGTGAGCCTCTAAAATTTTTTTCTTGTCACAAGGCTTATCCCAAGCAGCAAATACCGACTGTGTTGTTATCACAATCATACTAATTATCCCAGCAACAGCCAAAATTCCCTTTTTCATGACTTATTCACCCCCTCTCGTCTGTTCTAAACACTCTCAATAAAATAAAGCACATCATTAAAAACTGAGCATAAATCATACCAAAAACGCACCAACTCATTCATTTTATACAACTCCTTATAAAATAAATATTTACAGCTTTAATTATTTTGTACACATACAACGAAACTATTATTTATTGTGCCTATTTTCAGCCATCTCCCGAAATAAAAGTTTACTAAAATTGTACAAAACACCCTATCACAAACAACGCAAACATCTTTTTTAAGGTTTTTTATATACTGGCTTATCTTAGCCATCTTAGTTTGATAAGCCATATTTCAGAAGTCTGTATCTAAATGTACCTCTTGTCAATCCTAATAATTTAGCTGCCTTAGTCTTGTTATTTTTACTTTTTTCTAAAGCCTGAGTGACTAACTGCTTTTCAAGTGCATCCAAAGACAGCCCATGTGGTGGAATATCAAACACAATTGAATTATTTTGAGGTTTGCTTTGAGGTTTGTCCGTGGATACGGCACATTTTACAATGGATGTAGGCAAATGCTCGGTTGTTATAATATTACTTTTACAGAGTATCACTGCACGTTCTATAACGTTTTGTAATTCTCTGATATTACCTTCCCACCTATGCATTAAAAGCAGTTTTTCTACTTCTTTACTAAGAGAAATTGGCGATTTTCCCATCTTCATCGAAAACTGCTTTAAAAAATGTTTACTTAAGGGTACTATATCTTCTTTTCTGTCTCTTAATGGCGGCAAGAATATTGGGAATACGCTAATCCTATAATATAAATCTTCCCTGAATTTACCACATCTAACTAATTCTTCAAGATTTTTATTTGTGGCGCAAATAATTCTGATGTCTACTTTAATTGTTTCAGTGCCGCCCAAACGCTCTAATTCCCGAGCTTCAATAACCCTAAGTACTTTTGCTTGTATTGCAGCACTCATTTCAGATATTTCATCCAGAAAAAAAGTGCCACCAGAAGCTAGCTCAAAACGCCCTTTTTTAGTCTTTTCTGCACTAGTAAAGGCGCCTTTTTCATATCCAAACAATTCGCTTTCCAGTAAATTCTCAGGAATTGCTGCACAATTTAATGCTATAAGAGGACCACATGCCCTATTACTGTTGTAATGAATTGCTCGAGCGATCAACTCTTTTCCTGTGCCACTTTCTCCCGTAATTAAAACGGTAGAATCTGTATTCGATACTTCACCGACCAAACGCAAGGATTCGACCACTTGAGGCGAGTTGCCTATAATATTTTTAAAATCATAATGCGATTCAAGTTCCTGTCTTAAGAATTTATTTTCAATTGACAAAGAACTCATTTTTAAAGCTCTTTTAACTGCTAACTTTAATATGTCATTTTCAAAGGGTGCGGTTAAATAATCAAACACACCTTCTTTCATTACATCGATAGCAGAGCCTACAGACCCATAAGCAGTAAGCACAATTACCGGAACATCAGGAAGTTTACCCTTGATAGCCCGCAGGAACTCGAGCCTTCCCATTTCAGGCACCTTTAAGTCTGTTATGATAAGATGAAATCTTTCTTTCTCAAGATAGTTTAAAGTTGTCACGCAATTGCTCGACGTGACAACTTTAACATCTTTCATTTCATCAAATACCATAGCAAGCACTCTCCTCATACGCTCTTCATCGTCTGCAATTAAGACTCTGTATGTCATCATTGACCCTCAAAAACAAATATATTACTTTTATGACAAACTCAGCCTATACTGCTATATTATTGCTTACTATGTTCGATTTGTTACTAACTTTAAACTAGATGGCCCATACCAAGAGGGCAGTTAACATAAAAGCCACAATAACAAGCCCTGTAATAAGGATAGGCACAGCAAACAGCCTGGTTATAAAACTTACGAACAGAGAGGGCGGCGGAACTTTTAACTCATCGAGTTTATGCTGACTCTCTAGTCTTTTGTACTGAGCCAGCCGCTCATGTTTGAACTCTTCCTCGGTGATCTTTCCAGTGAAAATTGCTTCATCTACTGGCATTTTTTCCGGTAGCAGATGCGTGTGAAAGAAATGAATTGTAAAAATAAAGCCAGCCGCAAGTATCGCTTCATATCTATGGATAATCAGCGCAATACTTGGAAGATCTATTATACTGGCAACGGAGGTTGGAATAACTTTCGTGAATTGTACCGGAAACCATAGAATGAGACCAGTTAACGCCATCACTAATGTCCCCCACATCAGTGATAAGTACTCAAACTTTTCCCAATATATCCATTTATCAAAATCGGGCCTCTTGCCTATACCAAGAAACCATTTTAAATCACCAATAATATCAAAAATATCTCGCGGTTGAATAAGAAGTGATTTTGGGCCCCAGAAAAAACCTTTTTGCTTTTTTACTGAAATACTGTAAAAAAGATTTATAAAGTGCAAAAATGCGGCAAAAAAAGTCAATATAGCACAAATACGATGGATGAAACCCGCAGTAGGATAGCCACCCATAAGTTCATAAAGCCATCTCGCCCAGCCATAGCTCCTAAACGCCAGAGGAACGCCCGTTAAAACGAGACCAAAAAAACTAACAATTGTCAAAAAATGACAAAATCTATGAAAAAAACTGAAACGCAGAAAATTAGTGCTGCTCTTCATCACTATGCCCCTTTCTCCTGTATTCATCTCTGATTGCCGCTAACCAACAAAGCAAAGAATGGAGCCCGAACGAGGAAAATGTAAATCCTAAAATACCCATATACATAACAAAAACAATACATAAAATCGTTTGAGGATTTTTGAGAACTTTTTTAAGATTTTCCGGGTCGCTTCGCCCATTTTTTATAGCATTCAGCAACGCATTATAATAGCTTAAATTTTTGATTTGCGGATGCTCAACATGCTTCACAAAACTTGCATTTGCGTTTGCATGGCATTTACCACATGTTTCTAAAATCCTTTCCTTGCCTACCTTAGATTCTGGGTCAGAAGAATTCAAAATTTTATGCTTACCGTGACAATCAAAACACACGGGCACATCTTCATTTGTATACCCAAGAGCCGTCACCTGCCCATGCGCATTATTTCTATAACCGTCAAAATATTCCTGATGACATGAACTACAAGTTTCAATCGTCAATTTCCTGTGAAGAGAATCAGATCCTCTTGGAACATACATAGGTGATTCCTCACCTGTAACGTTATCATGATAAGTTAAACCAAAATGACAATCCTTGCATGTCGGAACATCCTTATTATGCTCCTTCATTAACTTCACATGATTACTCTGTAAATATTCGTCCGCAGGGTCGTCGTGACAAAACGTTATGCAATCAACAGGTTTTAAATTTGACTTATGCCCCTCAGATAAATCAGCACCATCCAGCTCTTGGTGACAATCAACGCAAAAAAAGTCCGACCCACCATGCGCCGTAGTCTTAAAGGTGGCTTCGTTGACTACCAAAGAAGCCACCTTAATTTCACCCGTAATAGGATCAATCTTAGCCTTTTCTAAAACCTTCAACTTGTCAGGCTTTGTATGACAATCCAAACAAGGCCCATTATCACCCGCATGCAAAACTGTTGGCAATGCTGTAGCAGCAACAGTAAATACACCTAAAAACGCAAAAAACCACAACCTTTTAGTACCTGACAGAGACTTCTTTATCAGGCTTCTTTTCGATCTATAAACCATCTTACGGAGTCCTCCCCTGCTCTATAACTCTTTAAAAACTTTTTAAGAGTTATTCCTTTTTCTTTGGCTTTAATGGCGAATTAAGAATCTCATCCTTTGGTAATAAAGCAGCCCATTTTTTCTTATCATCCGGCGACATCTTTTTAATTACATCGTCTATTTCATCATTATCGCGATGATCATCTTTCTTGAAATACTCCTTAAAATCCATTACTTTATCGGTTTTTGGACATTTATTCTTATCGTCCTTACTCTCCCAATGACACTTTAAACACTGCTCCTTAACCGTTGCAGGACCATTAATACCGGCTACAATCAAACCAGCATCATACTGTGCTTTCCTTGCTTCAACAGGGTCCTTCTTCAATATCTCCTTAAAGGCATCCTTACCCTTACCCTGATAGTTTTCCTTCAACTTTTTATATTCTGAGCCGGCACCATGACAAGCCTCACACTGCACATTTGGTAAATATTTTTTTCCAGCTTCTGCAATCTTTTCTCCTACTGCAGTGGCGTGACACTTTAAGCATTCCAGATTTTCCGCATCCGGAGTTCCCTTTAACCTCTTTTCCCATGTATTTGAGTGTAACCTCTCTTTATATTCTTCACCCTCATAACAACCTTTTCCCATATGGCACTTACAGCCACTATTTCCAACATACTCAGCGCTGTAGGAAATGCCGCCCAGAGAAAATGTTAACGAACTTACAGAAACCACTAAACCACCCAAGAAATACCCTATTGTCCTACCGCCTAACATTTAAATCTCCTTTCATACATCTTGAAATAAATCACAAAAACTACTTTTAAAAATCTTTAGAGATGAATAAAGTATCATGCTTTTTTATTGGTGTCAAGAAAAAATTCATTAGCAATCAAATTTAGTCTTTACTTCTCGATAAATAATTTTCAACGAAATTTGTGTTAATATTCCCACTTGCAAATTGAGAATGAGTAATAAGCTCTAATTGGAGGGGAATTGTTGTTTTAATACCCCCGATAGTGTACTCACCTAAAGCCCTTTTCATACAGGCAATTGCCTCTTCCCTTGTTTTTTGATAAACAATCAATTTAGAAATCAACGAATCATAGTACGGTGGTATTTCATATCCTGTATGCACATGTGAATCAACCCTCACTCCTTGCCCCCCTGGAGGATTATATATGGTAACTTTTCCAGGCTGAGGGCGAAATCCGTTCTGCGGGTCTTCTGCATTAATTCTACACTCTATAGCCACACCTTGATTTCTTACTTTCTTCTGTTTTAGATTTAATCGTTCACCACTGGCTACTCTGATTTGTTGTTTAACCAAATCAATCCCTGTCACCATCTCAGTCACAGGATGTTCAACTTGCAATCGGGTATTTACTTCAATGAAATAAAAATTTCCTGTATTGTTATCAACCAAAAATTCAACCGTACCCGCATTGGTGTAATTTACAGCCCGCGCTATTTTTATCGCCGCCTTACAAATTTCTTCACGTAAGCGCTGAGTAATGGCAGGTGAAGGTGATTCTTCTACAAGTTTCTGATGTCTGCGCTGTAACGTACAGTCCCTTTCGCCCAGGTGGACGATATTACCATAATTGTCACCTAATATCTGAACCTCTACATGTCGTGTATTTTCAATATATTTTTCAATATAGACAGATGCATCTTTAAAAGCTGCCGCAGCTTCCCGCTGTGCTACCGACAGTAAATTTACAAGACTTATATCATTATGTGCGACACGCATACCACGCCCACCACCGCCTGAAGATGCCTTAATGATGACGGGATACCCAATTTTGTGCGCAACATCAAGCGCCTGTTGCTGGCTTTTTATAACAGATTCGCTGCCGGGAACGACAGGAACCTTATTGGCGATGGCAATTTTCCTCGCCTCAGTCTTATTTCCAAGTTTTTTTAACACATCCGCCCGGGGACCAATGAAAACGATATTAGAAGATTCGCAGACTTCGGCAAAATGGGCAACCTCGGATAAAAATCCATATCCAGGATGGACCGCTTCAATATCGGTTATCTCGGCAGCACTGATTATACTCGGTATATTTAGATAACTTCCTTCAGACTCAGGCGGACCAACGCATACCGTAATATCTGCTTGCTTTAAGTACAATGCGTTTTCATCAGCCTTCGAGCATATTACCACAGTCTCTATTCCTAACTCACGACATGCCCGAATAATTCTTAAAGCAATTTCGCCCCTATTGGCAATCAGAATCCTTGAAAACATATGGAAAATACCCTCGCTCCTATTTCTTAAACCAATAAATTACGTTTGCCTTCCAACGGGCTTGACGCGAAAGAGCGGCTGACCATACTCAACGGCTTCCCCATCATTTACGCAAATCTCAACGATTTCACCAGATGTCTCAGCCTTTACCTCATTCATAATTTTCATTGCTTCAATGATACAAACCACTGTTTCCTCATTTACTATATCTCCTATATTTACACATGGATCAGCACCGGGAGCAGTTGCTCGATAAAAAGTTCCAACCATTGGAGAAATAATCTCTCCATAATTTTCGCCATCTTTTGATAGTGCATGGGTAGGGCGTTCCAGTTCTAACCTTGCAGGATGAATAGGCGGAACAGATGCTGATGTTACTGTGTTTGTATACCCATCAGCACTCTTTTTTATTCTTATTTTTACTGTATCTTCTTGAATTTCGATCTCAGATAAGTCATTTTCATTCATAATTGAAATTAATTGCTTTACCTTGTCTATAATACTCATTATCTATTCCTTCATGAAATTTATTTTTCGTTTAAAGGCAAGCCTAATTGAATAAGCATTTGAACGTAAGAATAAATAATAATTCTATATAGAATGGGAAAATTGAGAAGAAGCGAATTGATATAAAATGATAGGTGGTACTGATTGGTTTATTAAATATACCTGTTGCTTTATAAACAATTTGAAATTTCTTTTTCTTTTAGTTTCAAACACACAACTCAGATAATTTCTTCGGTTCGTGACTTAAAACATTACAACCATCTGAGGTTACTAATACAATATCCTCTATACGAATACCACCCCAATCAGGAATATATACCCCCGGTTCTACAGTAAACACCATGCCCTCTTCCAATATTTCTTTACTTCGTTTGTTAATGATTGGCCACTCATGAACTTCAAGTCCAATACCATGTCCCACTCCATGTCCAAAGTTTTTTCCATATCCTTTTTTCTCAATATAGCTTCGAGCGGCATAATCAACGTCTTTTGCCTTTTGCCCCGGTCGTATATTTTCTATAGCAAATTGCTGTGCATCGAAGACGATTTGATATATCTTTTTCCATTGTGGGGTTATTTTATCTACGAACATAACCCTTGTCAAGTCGGAATTATAAAACTGAAAACACGCACCCCAGTCTATTAGTACAACGTCGTTTTCGCCTATTTTTCTATCGTGAGAGGGACGTGCATGTGGTTGAGAGGCATGGTCGCCAATGGCAGAAATTATTTCAAATGAACCTTTCTCTCCTCCCTGATTTCTGATTTCAAATTCAAGGATATCCGCCAAATTCTTTTCTGACATACCAACCGCTATTTTCTGTTGAAGAGATTTGTATGCTCTTTCGGCAATATCAATGGCAGACTGTATTTTTTTTACTTCCTCGTATGTTTTTCTTTTACGATATGTCTCAACCATTCCCTCTGTTGAAATTATACGAATTCCTCTTAAATTTTCTTTTAGCTCATTATATTGCTTTAACGTGAGATAAGAAGACTCCACGTAGAGTTTTTTCACATGAATGCGTCTTAGTTTCGCACAAATTGTTTTTATTAATGAAACTTTTCTTTCTACGATTTTAATCCAGGGTATATCACGCCGGGCTTGTTCAACGTACCTGAAATCTGTAAATAAATAATCATACCACGGTGTTATTAACAAAATACTTTCAGAACCTGTAAAGGCTGTTATATACCGGATATTTACTTCATTGGTGATCAAAAAACCGTCAACGTTATCTTCTTTTAATTTTTTTTTAATTTTCTCTATACAACTCATAAAACAATCAAATTGAGCCTGGATTGAAGGGTACTTATCTCTTTTCTTTTTTAATTTTTTCTATTAGTGAATCGACAATCAACTTAAATTGATTATCACTTTCGATTTGATCTTTCACCTTTTTGATTGCAAATATGACTGTTGAATGTTTTTTACTATTAAAATAATTCCCAATTTGTTGATATGACCAATCGAGAAGACTCTTGATCAAATACATACATACCTGACGAGGAAAAGAAACAGATTTTGTCTTTTTATTCGAATGAAGCTCATTGCGCGATATATTAAAATATGACAAAACCGCATCCTCGATAATATTAACTTTTACAATCTTTCCCTCATTATAGAAAAATCCGCTTAATACCTCGTGGACTAGATGGACGTCTATTTTTTTCTCGTTAAACCGGGCATGGGCAGACAACGTTGTCAGTGCACTCTCAATTTCTCTCACATTACCGTTGAGTTTTTCTGCAATAAATTCTATAACCTCTTCGGGAAAATGTATATCAAACTTAGCCGCTTTAGCCCTCAGGATTAACAATCTCGTCGCAAAATCAGGTTCGTCTATTTTTATAATCATACCTGACATAAATCGACTTGAGAGATTTTCCTTCAACTGTCCAATCATTTTTGGGTGTGCGTCACTTGCCAATATAATTCTTTTTGACAACTCATATAATGCATTAAACGTATGTAAAAATTCCTCTTGCACTCCATGCTTATTTGAAAGAAAGTGGACATCGTCAATAAGAAACATATCTACATTTCTAAATTTCTGCCGAAATGCTTCTGTTTTTCCCTTTTGCAGTGAATAAATGAATTCATTCGTCCACTTTTCAGCCGGCATATATACAGCATTTACATTTTGCTCTTCCCTCACCCTGTTACAAACCCCCTGCAGGATATGCGTCTTTCCAACGCCAACAGTACCGTGAATAAAAAGAGGATTGAAAGAGGGGTGTTTATCCTTAATCATTTCAATGGCCGCAGTGTAAGCAAGTCTATTGCTGGGCCCTACGACAAAATCTTCTAATTTTAAAACTCTATTTCCTTGTAGTTGAGTTTTATTCCCTTCTGTTTTTTTCTCGGCAGTATTATTGACGTTCGAGTGGCCTTCTCCATCGTTATTTTTTGAGATGGAAAACCTTACATCCGTATCCTTATTTAATATACTCCCGATGCCTTCCCTTAATAAGCTCGAGAAATTTTCCTGCAACCATATCTGCGTAAAAACATTTGGCACTACGATGTTTGCACAATTACCATCAAACGATTCAAGGCGTGTATTTTTAAACCACAGATTAAATCGAAGCGGCCCGACCTTTTCACGAATAGAGTGAAGAACATCATCCCAAATTTTTACACAAGAATTCATCATGCCCCCTCAATGTTAAGAAGAAATTTTTGGAAATGAAACAAAGAGTATTCACAGAAGGTGGGCGATATTATCAGATGCATTTCTATGTGTCAAAATAAAAAGGCATTCTTATTTATTAAACATTTTTGGCACGTTATGATTTTGTACATAAGACTTCAATAAATAATGTAATTACCAAAAGTAATATTTTTTAAATCCGCAATAAATTAATTTCTCATAAAATTATTTGCCGACATCAATTTATTTTAAGAAAAATATTTAAGTTTGTAATCTCATGTTAAATTGAAACTTAGATAAATATATTTTTTTTTTGTTTTTTCACCATTATGTTTCTCCAATACGACAAAATCATTCTCTAAAATTTTTATCTGAGAATAAAATAATTAAATTGTGGATAACCTGTTCATGGTTCGTTAATAACTCAAAAAAAAACAATCCTAATTTCCTGAATTTGAAAAACATGTGATAAAATTCAACTCTATTGATTTAACAATCGAATATGTTGATAACTCAATTGGCAAAAAAAACTACTTTACATGTTTTTTTAATTCTAAAACATAAGAATTCAAATGCCGGTAAAGATGCTTTTTTTTACGCGCTTTATTTTCAGACATAACATACCCGGCGAGTATCGGCATAGCTATCGTTGCATCACTATAAACAACCACGTGATTCTTTACCTCTTCGCTCCGTATCTTGCCCCATGAAATAGCCTCGGTTGGTGTTGCGCCAGAAAGTCCACCCCATTGCGGGGCGTCTGTTGTAATCTGGATGAAATAATCATGTCCGCCTTTATTAATGTTAAGTATTTGTGCAAGGGTTGGTTGTGTCTGCATATAAAAGTTTTTAGGAGAACCGCCTCCAATGCTAATCACGCCATTCTTTTCACTGTTGAAAACAATCGCCGTGGTTTGAAGCACATCAAGGTCAGTATCAATAATAATACCTTTTCCCAGAAGCTTAAGATAGGTAAGATTCATCCCAATCGAAGAATCACCCGGCGATGAAACAAATATCGGAATATTATGTTTTGCAGCATGAGCCACAAAACTCAATTGAGGCGATGGAGTTTCTGCAAGAACTGCCTTCCCTAAAATATAGTGAAAGTCCGCCGTTGAAATAGGTTCAGTTATCGATGCTTTTTCAACCACATCTTGAATAAATTTATCTGTCTTGATAAGGAGATCATCGGTTATGAAAATATCATAAATGCGTTCAATACCCGCCTCGTAAAGCTTTGTATCATCGACCCTGAAGTCTCCCTGATGAATAGGAAGATTTAAGGCAAAATGTAAATCATGGTAGAGGTTTGCGCCGGTTGAAATAATAAAATCGACAAAACCATTTTCAATGAGGTTAATAAGTATTCCTCCCATGCCCGTCGGCGTCATAGCGCCAGAAAGCGTCAAGCCTACCGTAGTATTTGTGTCGAGCATGTGACCGTAAAGTTTACACGCCTCCGCCAATCGCCCGGCATTAAATGCCCCTGACCTGGCATATTCCGCAACAAGGTCTTTAACCTTCATCCCCTTCTTTACGACCTGGGGGGTAATCTCTGGTTTGCATAAATATTTATGTTGTAACTGACATTGTTTAGATTTTTTTGACATGGATAATCTTTCTTTCCTTTCCAATTTTCATGAAAAACTAGATAATACAGCATTTGTTTGAAATGCTGAAATTGCTGAGAAAAAACGGAGAGTGAGTATATAAAACTGTGGTAAACCCGTCAACTGAAAAAGGATATTATTTCCTGAACTACCAGATGTTTCTTATTACAAATTACTGCATTCTACCGCACGTATCACATCATCAATCACTATATATTCAAGACATATTTGCACTTCACAGTTTCTTCTTTTCTCCGGTGCACAAGGACTGCAAGACGCCTGTCTATAAAGAATCTTTACCGAATCTCCACGTGGTCCCCATACGCCCGGGTCTGTCGGGCCAAAGATAGCTACAGTTCTTGTTCCTAAGGCAGCCGCCATGTGGGTAATACCAGAATCATTTCCGACAAAAAGATTACAACGTTTTATTAATGAGGCAAGTTTGGACAAAGGAAGTTGATCCGCAAAGATAAAATTACCCCCCACTTTTACTCTTAACTCTTTAACAATATGATCGTCTGCAGGCCCTGAAATAACAAGTATTTCGGCGTCCATTTCCTTTTTTAACCACCCTATCAATGCTGCATATCGTTCTACGGGCCAGCACTTTTGGCGGCCTCCACTCCCAGGGTGAATGGCAATTAATGTTTTTTTAGAACCAATAATTTTTTCATGTAAAAAATTATCGGCGAAAAATACATCTTCCCCATTCAGGAAAATTTTTGGCGTCTTAGAAAAAGAAGGTATGCCTATTAAATCGAGAAAATGTAAGAAATGATCAATAATGTGGATGGATTCTCCGGGAGATGGAAATGGGTCATACTGAATAACATATCCTGCCCCGGAAGCCTTAAGATTATTTGTTAGAATTTGATCTTGATCTGGGACAAACAAAATAATTACATCTTTTTTCCCAAATCTTTTTAATAATGAGGGAGAGATATGGGTATTTTGTGTGAAAAGCGCTGCAACATCAACATGATCAAACCTGCTCACAGAATCCGCATAAAAACGTCCCTTTACAATTTCTAAAAAATTTGCAGAACCCATAATTTCAATACGGGCATCAGGAAAATATTCACGAATAGCCAGCATCGTTGGAAGGGTAACAATCCCATCACCAAGGGCACCGGGGCGAATAATTAAGACATGCTTTATTGGGGGCTCAAAAAGAGGTGAATACGTCGTATTGGTCAACTTTGGCAGTCGCAGGCATTAGCCTGCGCAGACTGAAATCTGCGGCTACGAATTATTCCAAAAAACCGTTTATGAAAAATAAAAATTCCCATGCAATTTAATTACAAGACAAGAAAATAAGATTTCCTACTTCCACGAAAATGTTTCTGCTTTTTATACGACCAAAGTCCTTTAATCAACCCCCTCTTTCTTCTTTTTAATCATCTCGGTAACCTTTTCAAAGAATTTAGGATCGCCGTCTGTTGCTGCACGTTTTTTAGCCTCTGCCTGTATCTTCTTAACATCGAGAATGTGCCCCATACACTCCTCCGCTGATTTACACCACTCAACACAGGTAGGTATTTTATCCTTAAAAATAGTTATTCCGCACTTATGGCAATCGGTCTTTTCTTCATCACTCCACATTTCCACAATTACGCCACAATTATGACATTTACGTTCTATCGGAACGGGGGTTGTATTTCGTACGCTACCCGGACATCTTACTTTACCCACGAATAATCTCCTTAAACAATCTAAAAGGTATCTGTATTTCTCTTGTAGTTATAAACAGAATTTTAAGCCAATTTGTTTCTCAGGTCAAGCATTTTTGCAGGTAATGCCTTGTTTAAAAATAAAGAGAAAACACAAGAAATACAACCTTCGCTTATCGTGCATTATCCATTTTAATTCACATTTTATCGCGTTTCCTTTTTAACATATATCCAACAAAAACCGTTATCCCAAAGACAACGAACACGCCGATAATGCTAGCATACTGCCTCGACCCAATTTTACTCTTTATGCCAGACATGCTATATGCTGGCATGGGGGCATTCATCAATGGCTTAAAGTCATCTTTTTTTAGAAAACCCATGGTTTGTGATATTTTTTCCAGCCCATCGGGATTTCTTGATGTAAATGGCACAATGAGGAAGACAAGCCCTACAATAAGAGATAAACCAAATAGTATGAACACTACCATACTTTGCTTCTTTGCTACCTTCATATATAATACATTCCCTTTTAAGATGTTTACTATGCCTACCGCCTTTATATCTTCTGTAAATTGAGCAAGTCAGGCCTTACCCTTAAAAGTAAACTGAGCGTTGCAATAGTAATAAACCCTTCTCCAATACCAATAAGCGCATGAATACCAGACATGGCTGATATCCCGATCTTTAAAGGTATGGTACCGGAAATACCTAATTCAATCGCACACCAGAGCGCCGACAATACAAGAGAACACCATCCTGAAACAAAACCACCGATAAAAATGCCTTTTCTCCCCTGAATAAAAAATCGAAGAGTGGCATTTATATAATATCCAAAAAATCCGCCCACGATACCCATATTAAAGATATTCGCTCCCAGAGCTGTTATTCCTCCATCCTGAAAGATAAGACATTGAACAGCCAGTACTGTAGTCATGATAAGAACAGACGCCCACGGCCCAAGGAGGATAGCAATAAGCGCTGCGCCCATAAAATGACCGCTCGTCCCACCTCCGACGGGAAAATTAAACATCTGCGCGGCAAAGACAAAGGCCGCCATGACACCCAATAGCGGAATGTGTTTTTCTGATATTTTTTTATTGGCCTTTCGAACAGCAATACTAATAAATACACCAGAAATACAACCCATTCCTATCCATGTTTTCGTATCAAGAAACCCATCGGGGATATGCATTTAACAATCGCCTTTCATAATTTTGCAAAGAAAACACTTTTAAAATTGCTGTAAGATAATTCTTAAAATACCACCGATAAGAATGGAATACGGCAGTATAAATGCAAACATGAGAAATGCGTTCTTTGCGCCCTGTTCCTTAACCATTACAAAGAAGTTTGCAAGACAGGGAATAAAGAGGGTAATCACCGTTAGTGAAACCAGGAGTTGCTTGGGATCAATACCTGCGCTTCCACTCGTTTCCTCAAGCGCCCTGAAGATACTCACCGCGCCATAATCCCTTCTTAAGAAACCTAAAATAAAACCCTTAGTCGTTTCTACCGGCAATCCTAAAAAATTCTTAATAATTGGGGCGCCCATTCGTTCTATAAAAGAGAGCGCACCGAGCTTCGTTGCCACAAACAATATCAGGGTACCCAGCATAAACAAAGGTACTGCTTCCTTTAAGAACCATTGAACACGATACAATGTCTTGATAAAGATATTCGAGAGTTTTGGCATGCGGAATGGCGGAATCTCCATTAGAAAATCTGAGGGAGCCCCCGGTAATACCAGAGAGGATAAATACCCCACAAGTAAGAGTTGCGTGCAAATGACAAAGACATAGATAGCAAAGTATGTCCCGCCTACCTTCCCGAGTACGCTTGCTATCACCCCTAATTGAGCCGAACACGGAATGGCCAGCGCCAGGAGCAAGGTAGCAATTATCCGTTCCTTTCTTGTGTTCAGGATACGGGCAGTCAGGGTTGCCATGGTATCACACCCCAATCCCAACACCATGGGAAGAATGGCCTTTCCGTTCAGTCCAATGCATTTAAACACCTTATCCACCATAACCGCCAAACGGGGAAGATAACCACTGTCCTCTAAAATACCAAACGCCAGAAAGAAAAATCCCACGATGGGGAAAACAATGGCTATTGCATACGTCAGCCCAACCTGTATTAACCCTGATTGGTCATTCAAAAATAATTCAAAGATAATATTATCCTTCTGTATCACCTTCTGGGCGAGTAATCCTATGTAATAATTAATCCCCTGAAAATTCACGTGGGTGATAGGATATACCTTTTTAATGAATGGGATATACGCATAGATATCAAAACCACCGGAAGGCACCAGGGAATTTCCAAATACCTTATGCTCAAAAAATTCTACACACGTCCCTGCTCCAAACTCCCCCACCAGTTTATAAACAATCCATAGAACAATAACCAGGAGTGGAAAGGCTGCAACCGGATGCATAGTGATGCGCCCTAAGGTCTCTGAGACCGTACTCCTTGATTTATATTCTCTCAAAAACAGATACATTGAAAAACACGCTAATGACACGCCGCCCGCTGCAAGAGGCAGGACGGCATTCCCTATATCATTTTGCAAGACCCTTAATGAGATCATGGACATTACAAGCACCATGAGCTTATAACCGATAAAAAATGTTACTAATGGCACAAGGAAATAAAAGAATATCCCTCTTACAAACGGACGAGTCGTTCCCGCCTTCGTTCTTGCCATAGTAACCTTTTGCACCAGCGTATCCACGAAATTTGCCCGTTTAATATTGATTACATAACTTAAGGGATTCCCAAAATGCTTCTGAATATCGTCCCGAATACGCCGAATCTCGTTGAATGTGCCGTGGGGAAATTTTTCCTGTAAATGTTCCTCAAGGGCTTCATCGCTGGATAAAAGCATAATTGCCAATGCACGCTTATATACCGGCGTGATTCCTTGCAAGATGGCCTCAATTTTTGATATACCATCTTCAATAAAATTTCCATAATCAATATGGAGATTTGGTACCTTTGCATCAGGAATAGAATTTATTAAGGCATTAATACCCACTCTATGGGTAGCTATCGTTTTTACGATAGGAACTTTTATAGTATCCTGCAAGGTGCTTACATCAACATTCATCCCTCTATCGAGAAGTTCATCCCACATATTTAATACAAGAATCATGGGTAAACCCATCTCTGCAAGTTGCGTGGTAATGAGTAAACCACGGCGCAAATTCTTCGCATCCGCTACCTGGACAACGTGTTTTTTGTATTCTTCCAGGAGCATGTCCCGTGCAACACGTTCATCCTCAGAAAGCGGAATAAGACTATTAGCGCCTGGTGTATCGACAATCTCAACCCCACCACCTATTCCCTTGCAAACACCACGTGAAACCTCAATCGTCGTGCCAGGATAATTTGAGACCGTTACGTACTTTCCCGTTAACAAACCGAAGAGTACGCTTTTCCCGACATTGGGATTTCCCACAAGAGCGACCTTATATGTATCCATACCCTCTTTATACATGTATCTAACCTTGCTCTAAAATATTACAAAACGATTAATTAGGCCTTACGGCGACTTTTTTCGCAGCCAAGGCACAAAGCCACAACAAAAACCTTGGTGTCTTAGTGACTTTGTGGCAACTTTGAAATTCCTACACAATAGATTAAGTTGATAATGAGTCTCATTAAATTAATATAATGGTTTTCCTGTATAAGTCAATCTATTTCTTAACAGGATAAGACCACACTGACCGGTTACTATCCGCACTAACAAATTGCAGTGTACCATCAAAGCGCGTAGTGCATGTCATTGCGGGCGTCTTTTCTGAAGCAATCTCCCTACTTTTATAAGAAGGAATTGTTTGCGGCTATGCTGTGTTATGTTTTTGCATTTTTTTATAACTCGATGGCGTTGTATCTGTTACGTTTGATTCGGCTGGAGTCGGTCACAATCTGGTCACAATAGTCGATGGAGGGGGGATATATTTCTGTATACCATGTTTATATACTTCTGCGCGTGCTTAGAAAAACACAAAAATGGGTGGTTGGTATTATTGAGCGATGCACACATGCCTCCAGTTCACCCCCCCACATTGATTATATAGTGGTGAGAGTGCAGTCACGATTCAATACTCTCAAGATACAGATCTTCTACTTTTTTTCGTGCCCACGGCGTTTTCCTGAGAAATTTCAAGCTTGATTGTTTGCTCGGATTTTCATTAAAGCATCTAATTCTGACCCTGCTCCCTAATTGCTCCCAACCATAATAATCAACGAGGTGTTGCACGATCATCTCAAGTGTTTTTCCATAGAGTGGATTATTTGGTTGTTCTTTGTTCATTTCATTTGCCCAGTTGCTAAAAACAAAAACTATTGATGTAGTTAAGACTAAATTAACTAAATAGTATTTTTATTAGTTTTCAGGTGTTTGTGTGTCTTTATATATGATTTCATTTTATCAGCAATCTCAAGGCTTTCAAGGCAATTTGATTTTTATCTTTGGCCTGCTTTTTTTCCTTGATATCTATGATTTTTCTATATTAACCATGTTAAAAGTCAGAAACTATATAATACCTGAATCTTGCATAAAATCACCTTCTATTTGAATATCTGTTTTTGTTCAAACTTCTTTGCTGATTCGTAGAATAAATAGGTAGAATAAGAAACTGGAGTGTTCGCTTAGGTTACGCATAACTGTTTCTGATCCTTTCGTCTGACAATGCCTCAATAGCCTAACCATGTCACCGTTACAATTCCCCCTCATCAAACCGTGCCTGCGGTTCTCCTATACTCTGTTGAAACAACACAATATTCTGCACATCAATGTCCTGAAAGTCTTAAAGATGGTTTACAAGTTTTAGTGTCGAGTCACAATTTGGTCACATTTGTGGAGGGGAGAACTGTATCTAATGCCTGAAACCCTTGATTTAATTGGCTGGGGAACCAGGATTCGAACCTAGACTAAATGATCCAGAGTTCTTTTTATGCCTTTTTAACACTTTTTTATAACTGACTGATATTGTGTCTGTTATGACCGTAAAATTTTATTATAGAATAAGATACAATACAATTTTAATTCTGGCAATTCCGATGGAGTCCGTTGGATTCCGTTGGAGTTGACTACAATTTGACTACAGTTTGACTACAGTCTAAATTTTCAGAAAGGATGTGGTAAAGGTATGGTCACAAAAAGGACGGTTAAAGTGGGTGATGAACGTTTTTTGGAATTTATTGATGATGACACGGGTATGCGAATAAAACAAATTCCCCTTGATGAAACTGAGTACTTACAAAAAACGGCAGAGGTGCTTATCGAGGGATATATGAGAAAGAATCCGGAAGTTACTTATGTACAAGCATTTTCCGAGGTTTCAAAAGAAAATCCAGAACTTTTCACAATCGAAAACTTTTTAGAAAGGAGCTAAGGACATGGTGAAACAAACTGCATCCCTGGAAATTGAAGAGGTCAAACAGTATAAGGAATTACAAGGCCAATTGGTAAAGGAACAAAAGAAGCTGTCCGATACTGAATCTAAGCTGGAACAAATACGGAAGGATATCAAAGAATTGGAAGGCAGGGCATCACAGGGTAATCTTGATAAGAATGATGCTATTGAACGCTTTGTTAGAAACGAAATTACCCAGGCAGAACTGGATAGCAGAAGGAAGAAATCTCTTGCAGCGACAAAGGAATATGACGACACGCTGGAACTCATTAGCTTTAGCGAAGAGGTCATTGCAAAACAGCGAAACGTCATATTAAAAATAGAGCAGGAAATGAAGGCTGTTGCTTCTGCTATATGGAACAAGATAGCTGGGGTATGCCAGGATAAATTTGAGAAGGCGGTCGGCGATACTGCACATTTATTGTGGGTGGCTATGCGAAGTGGCGGTCGTTATGTACCTCTGCTATCACGTTCTGACTTGCCCGAAAGATTCAGTGCGATAGCTGCGCCGGATTCAAAGGAATGCGAGACGCTCAAAACAAGGCTCTGGAATGAATTTGTTGGAGCGGATTAAAGACATTTTAATAAGGGCTTGTGATAGTAGACAACGTTTAAGGCTTCAACCACCTTTAAACGGCCTCCTTTCCTATTGCAGGCCCTTATATTTTATGCAGGATGGATGGCCGGCTTCTCCCCATCATATCGGAGGCGCATATAAAGCGTTCCCCGCCGTAGGCAACGCCGAAATTTTCCTACTGTCATCCTGCATGAAAGATTTATGATTACCTGTAAACGTCTTTGCGGTGTCGGATACGATAGATCGTTATAACCTTGTGTGTCTCATCTACCGTATAAATTACCCTGAAATCTCCCACCCGTAACCTATGTTTATCTTCACCTTTTAGCTTTTTGGATTGAGGAAATGGATATGGACTTTCTTTCAGGGATAAAATCGCCTTGTCAATGTTTACAAAGAAGGGATCCGGAATTTTATCCAGTTCCTTCCTTGCCGACTTTTGGATGATGAGCTTATACACTGAGCTTTGACTTTCTCTTTTTGCTATAGGCTTCGTAATCTTCCCCAGGCTCGTTTTTCCTATCTTCGATAGCCTTTATGTCAGCCAGGTCTTCAATCAACTCCTCTAGCCGTTCCAGCTCTTCCATTTCGATTATAGCTGCAACTTTCTGTCCTTTGCCATCGGTTACAAATTGTTTGACCTTGATAATATCTTTCTCTCGTTTTAATGTGGTAGTCATGATACATTCTCCTAACAAAAACGCCTATAAACACCCTGGGACGTGACCGAAGCGGAGCGCACTACGGCCCGTATATGACTGCTTGGCAGGGCGTCCCCCTCGTCATATACGTTCCCAGGAAGTACAAGAGTAAGTTCGGCACGCCTTATTAGCTCATTATTGGCAATCACCGTCGTAATCACCAAAGGCTAAGTTCGCCATTAACCTCTTGTACCTTACTTCTTTGAGGACTCTTTCTTGGGAGTGCCCAAGGCTTTTTCTATCAGTTGCCTTACGGCCTCAGCCCTGGATTGAATCCGATTTTTAAACCGATAATCGTCAATCTGATCAAGTTGTTCTTGCGAAATCATTAAAAGCAGTTTCTGGTCTTTTTTTGACATAGATATCCTCCGCATATATTCTTAGCAAATCCTAATAACAAAGTCAATATAGATTATATAATATTTTTATCTTGACAAATATATATATATTACATAAGTTATATATTATTAGTATATCTTAATAACCTATTTATTAAGGAGAGTGAAAACTATGGAAAGTTTAGTAAAGTTTAAAGATGTAATGGAAGAGTTTGACAGACAAGAGGCGCTTAAGCCGGTGGATGTGAGGTTTGAGGAGTTTAATGGAAAACCTCTAAGGATTGCTATTGTAGCGATAAGTGGTGAAAAGGTACCAGTAGTATCGTTATCTGACATTGCTGGTTATACAGGCCATGATAAAAAGAATCTTTGGAGGTTAATTAACGAAGATTTAATTCTAAAAGAGTGGATATTTACCGTTGTAATGACCATGACTGACGGCAAAAACTATGAAGTTATGGCCTTAACCCTTGATG
>JAXMAC010000060.1:0-20458 GCA_046350595.1 Candidatus Brocadiaceae bacterium
GCCTTCGTCGTCGGCATAAAAATAATTCATACGGAATTCACGTTTGAAAAAAGCCGGTGTGATGCGCAGCAGAGGTACCCTTGGCGCCTGTGTTTCATCTTCTCTATATGTTTCCCACGGTGTCAGCCATCCTTCAAAAAAGTTTGATAATCCAAAATTTCTCTGTACACCATGCTGACTACCATGGTTCCTGGATATCTCAGTTCCAGACGGACTCTCTGAACTTGCTTTCAAGATTTCCTCATGAGCATAACACGCCTTTGAAAGGACGATCCCTAAACATGAAAATACTATTATGAATAAAACATGCCGAAGACAATGCATAACCTAACTCTCCTCGCATAAAAATAAAATTGATTCAGCGCACGGCAAAAGTACATCTAATGTATCGAATTTCTGGCAATATAGCCAATAGAAAAATGACGTTTGTTGATTTTTACCGTAGCAAAGATTTTATCGAAATTCCTATACAATTTAATTATCCGCTATACGCGGCGTAGTCAGGTCTTTACCCTTACTGCCCGAACGTAGTGCTTGATGTTATTGTCTGTATATGCATAGTCGCAAAAGCCTGAGTCGAACCAAACGGCCCAGGCCATGCAATCCTTCCTGAAATCAGACGTCCATACCCTTTTCTGGCATGGGTCGAATACCGAATCTATGTGCAAATCACCGTCCTTTTTTGCCGGTTCAATCAAAGAAATGGCCTCCTCCAGGGTTGGCAGTCGCCAGTTATTATAACCGGCAAACCGCTCTTTGTTCAGTGCGGAAATATAGTTCTTCGCATCCCGGTAATTCATATCATTCTGCGAACCTGCCTGCTGCCACGTCAGGCAACTGACATGGTCATACACTACCTTTCCGTTTTTTTGCATTTCATACTTATGAGAAACGCCATGACCGGCAGCATTCCGGCGGGAATCAAAAACCCCCTTTTCCCGCAGCATGCCTTGCACCACTTCGGGAGACAATGCCTCTTCCGGTGTAGCGCGCAATGCCGTTCCGGTAACCGATGCATATACCGAATGTGCGGTTCTCTCTGGTTCGGAAACGGCAGCTTTATTATGGACTATCGACATTATTCCCCAACCGATTATTATGGGGAATATAATGCCGGGGACGGAAGAGAACCGTCCGTTTTTAGGCTGTTGTATGGTGTTAAAGTAATCTTTGCGCGGGATATCTTGCATATTTTTTCCGTCCAACCAATTTTGGACATATTTGGGACATTATACCAAAAGTTTGTTAATTTGCCTATTGATTAATGAGAAAGATAAATACGTATTCAAAGTCCCACTGCTGAGAAATATTGTCCTCACGGCTTCCTATTTCCACGATGGAAGCATGGGGAGTTTGAGTGAGGCAAGTTGCTATCATGGCAGAATGTCAGTTGGGAGTAACCCTTACTGATGATGAAACAAACAAGGTTGTTGCTTTTCTCAGAACCTTAACAGAGGATCAACCTTTTAAAGCGTAGTTGGCCATCACTTTGCTTTGTCGTGAGTCTTTAACGTAAAATTAGACGAACTTTCCGTAGAACGATAAGGGGATTTGGTTGCGGGTAATATGCGCTATGTTGTTGAGTAACCCTTCCTGAGATGCTTCCATTTTACAATGCCGTACAGGGCACATCCTATTAAGTAAATGCTCAACGCTGTGGAAAGGGCAAGTTCGGGGGCGATAGCAAAAAAGAGTGCAGCGGCGGATAGTTCTAAGGCGAATGCCCAGATGCCTTGCTTTATGCTAATCTTACCGGTAACATTAAAAAACGGTATTTTACTTACCATAAACACTGCAAGCGCAAAAGTTATAAATGGTAAGAGTGTTATTACGATGTTTGTGTTAAACCTGGTTTGAACAAAATGGTCGAGGATTATGAGCTGGGCAACCGTTCCACCCGAAAGCGTGGTTGGTAAACCGGTAAAAAAATGTCTCGGTGTTTTTGACCCTTCTTCCTTTTGGCTGTTGAACCTGGCCAGCCGAAGGGCAGAACATATCATGAAAAATAAGCCAATTCCCCAGAGAATACTTACGGGTAAACTATTGCAGGCGCTTACCACGAGTAACGCAGGGGCAACGCCGAATGTCACCAGATCTGCCATGGAATCCAACTGGGCGCCTATTTTACTGGAACTTTTCATCATACGCGCCAACCTGCCATCAAAAGCATCCAGTATCATTGCAGCAACGATTAACCACGCCGCAATCTCGAATCTCTGGTGTAAGACGCAAAGGATCGATGTGAACCCGCAAACCATGTTTCCCAGTGTGACAATGTTCGGTATTGTTTCTTTTATTTTCACTGAAAATCCTCCCGTGAGTTTTAAACTATGCCGTCGGCTATTTTTTTTCGCCACCAAGACAATAAGTCACAAAGAAAAACTTAGTGTCTCCTCCCCCGTCTCACCCTCAAAGAAGGGGAGAGGCAACTTTGAAATTCATAATCAATAATAACAAATATGATGCCTAAAATATGAAAATATATATTTTATTGATAATTGTGTAACTGCTTATCATTACAATAGATATGACTATGTGAAAATAAGAGAAAAAAATGGTAATCATTAAATTGTGAAATAGTGCAGTATTTTCACTGCGTTTATGTGTGTATTTACTGCGGTTGTTCGAAATTGTTCCAAGGGTCATTGTAAAGTTTATGGTGTGTATCTTAATTTTGCATCTTTTTTCTTGACACTGAACATTGATTGTGTTAATTTGTTTCAAATTTATGTCTTGTCCATAGTTAAGTATTGTTCGTACGTTCTTGAAAGGAGGTCGTGCAAGAATATTTTGTGAAAGCATAATTCCATATAAAAAGACACGTACTTTATGGAGTTTAGAGAAGGAAGGGATAATCATAATTTTAAAGAATCTTACGAGTTAATAGTAAAAATAATAATGTTCTTGCTGGTTTGGGAAAAGTAACTTATGGGAGAAATGTAAAATGAATGCGTACAAAAAATATATGGCCGAGTTTGTTGGGACATTTGCGCTCGTTTTTATCGCGGCTGGTTCTGTATGCGCCGATTTTTATTTGAGACAATCAGGGGGGCAAGGACTGGGCCTTTTGGGTATTTCTATCGCTTTTGGCGTGGTCGTAAGCGCTGTTATCTATGCCACAAGTTATGTATCGGGTTCCCATGTTAACCCTGCCGTGACCATATCGTTTTGGATTACAAAAAGGATGGACCCCAATACGGCGATTATGTATATAATCTCTCAAATTGCCGGCGCAACCGTGGCAGGGCTTGCGTTAAAAACCCTGTTTCCGGATGCGGCAAAGACTGTATACCTGGGGACATGTATGCTTGCGCCCGGAGTATCCATCGGCCGGGGGATACTGATGGAATTTATTATTTCCTTTCTTTTGATTTTTACCATTTATGGGACGCTTGTTGACCGAAGGGCGCCCGCTGGATTTGCGGGACTTGCAATTGGATTGGTGGTGCTTTTTGGTTCGATGATTGGCGGGACGATCAGCGGCGGCGCTATGAACCCTGTCCGTGTATTTGGTCCGGCCATCGCTTCCGGCCAGTTTACCCATCATTACGTCTGGTGGACCGGTCCTATTTTAGGCGGTATTTTAGGCGGTATTGTTTACGATAAGCTCTTTGCAGAGCGCAAAAAGGGATAAAAAATAAAGTTTCAATTAAGATGTGCTTTTGATATGTGTTAAATCATACTGAAAAAAATGGTTTGTAAAAACAGACACAACTATAAAGGGTAACGTGTAAATTTTTTATACGTTGCCCTTTTTTTATTAGAGGGAACTGCGATTGTTTAATATTGATGCTGTGTTGAAGATAATTGGGCAGGAAAATAAACGGTTTGTAGAACCCGTTGTTACCACCGTTTCAAAAGAAAGAACCCCATTTCATGTTCTTATATCGTGTCTCTTAAGTCTCAGGACGAAAGATCAAACCACCCGAGATGCGTCACAAAGGCTCTTTGCGGTTGCTAATAATCCTGAAGATATGATGATGATACCTGTTGCAAGGTTTGAGAAGATTATCTATCCCGTGGGATTTTATCGAACCAAGGCGAGGAAAATTATAGAAATTTGCAAGGAATTAATTAAAACATACGATGGAAAGGTGCCTCATACCATTGATGATTTATTGAAGTTGAATGGTGTGGGGAGGAAGACCGCAAATCTGGTAGTTACTCTAGGGTTTAAAAAACCCGGGATATGTGTGGATACCCATGTTCACCGGATTACCAATCGTTGGGGATACGTTAAAACAAAGAACCCGCATGAGACCGAATTTGCCCTGCGCGAAAAACTCCCCCGGAAATACTGGCTTACCATTAATGACCTCCTGGTAACGTATGGCCAAAATATTTGTACCCCGGTTTCACCAAAGTGCAGTATATGCCGTATCAATAGTCTTTGTGAAAAGGCCGGGGTCGCACGATACCGATAATAATACGCAGGGAATTATCCAAAACGAATCTTACGGTAAAATACAAAGAGATTCTCACCTCTTTTCTCAGAGTAGAGAGTAACGGTACCTTTGACTAGAATATTCCGCTTGTGTCCATCAGAAAAATAAGCACATTATATGACGAGATTGATAATTATAGTATTCCGGTGCGGTTTTGGCGCTAAGATGGATGCAGACGATGTGTTGAACCGTTAATTTACGAAAAAGAATGGTTGGAAAGGGACTGGACTTGGGTTATCTATATGTTATGATATTATAAAAAATTGCAGGGGAAATATTTTGTTGGATAGCACATTGGGCAAAGGGGCTGCATTCATGGTAATTTTACCGGGAAAGAGTAATGATAATGAATGAAATGGCTGATGAAAAAGAAAATCCGGTGCGTATCCTGGTTGTCGATGATGAAGAAATAATTCGTGATTTACTGTGTGACAAACTTACTCAGGAAGGAATTAATGTAACAACCGCAAAAGATGGTACCGAGGCACTTCAACTCATTCGAAAGGAATTGTTTGAAATTGTGATTACCGATTTAAAAATGCCTGGAATGAGCGGTATGGAACTCCTGTACCAGGTGGTCAAGATCTGTCCGGATACGTGCGTGATAATCATGAGTGCATACGGTACGGTCGAATCTGCCGTCCAGGTTATGAAATCGGGCGCATATGATTATGTGTGTAAACCTTTTGAACTTGAAGAAATAAAATTTATTGTTGGAAAGGCTGTAGAACGTCAGCGCCTTCTGCGTGATTCACGCATGGTAAAGCATTATAAATACCTTTCTTCTACCGATGGTTTAACGGGGGTTTATAATCACAGATATTTTCAGGAATATTTGGATTTTGAAATACAGAGTTCCGTGAAGAATCACAGCATGTTTGCACTCTTGTTTGCAGATGTAGATAATTTCAAAAAATTTAATGACACGTTTGGCCATGTAGCAGGGGATACGGTACTCCGGGAGTTAGCTACATTATTCAGAGGAAAGACAAGAAAGACGGACTTCATCGCCAGATATGGAGGGGAGGAGTTTGCCATTGTTTTGCCAGATACACAACTTATTGGCGGTTTGCGTGTGGCAAGTCATATCAGGAGAGAAATTCAATCAAGGAAATGGGTACAAACAGTTACCTCTCCCGAAGCAACAATTACGTTGTCTACGGGAGTTGTGGAATATCCCAGGGATGGACGGTTGAAAGGAGATTTAATAAAAAAAGCAGATGAAGCCATGTATTTTGCCAAAAAAAACGGGAAGAACAGGGTATGTTATTTTAATGGGGGCCAGATTGTTGAGTATAAAGAAATTTAATACGGGTAGATTCTTAGCGGAAAAGAATGCAATAAGATATGTAATATGTGTGTTATTGTTGATGGTATGCTTCGTAGCGGGGTGTGGAAACAAGGCAAATCAGCACAATAAGGAAGGCATTGTTTTATATAATAAGAAAAAATATGACGAGGCTATAACGGAGTTTAAAAAAGCGCTGGAATTGAACCCTAACCACTATGATGCCCGCTACCATTTGGGTATCTCATTTTATGCTACAGGTTCGATTGATGCGTCTATTGTGGAGTTAAAAAAGGCCATTGAAATAGACCCCCAAGATCCCAGGGCGCATTATAACATTGCCTTTGCTTATGTTGTAAAAGAACAGGTGAATAATGCAATTCCTGAATATCAGAAGGCGATAGAGTTGTACAGGGAAAAAAAAGACAAGAAAGAGGCGGAGGGCTATCTTTATCTGGGAGTCGCTTATGGTCTGATAGAAAAACAAGATGATGCGCTCGCAGCTTGTAAGAAATCGCTCGAAATTAATCCAAACCTTGAGGATGGGCATTATTTTCTGGGCGCTTGTTATTATAAAAAGAATATGTATGACGATGCGATTACGGAACTCAAAAAGGTTACTCAGATAAACCCACAGTCAGAAAAGGCGCACAGCCTGCTCTTTTTTATTTACGATAAACTGGGAAGAAGCGAAGAGGCTATGGAAGAAGACCGTATATTGAAAAGGTTTACTCAGGAACGGCGGGCGCGATGATGGATAATAAAAAAGATGTGAGTATGGAAAATGATCTAAAAATACTTGAACGGGCGCTTGCCCTGGAAGTTGATGCAATAAAACGATACCACGACCAGCATGATACCGTGAAAGACCCGGCGATTCATACGTTGTTAGAAGGGTTGCACAGAAATGAGGTTGATCATGAACGGATTATTCGTGAACATATCATACGGCTCGTGGGAAGCGGGAGTGATAAAATAAAGGAATAAATTAAGATTTAATATACGGGAATTTCAAACGGCCATGGAGTGGCAAGGCACGCCTTACCACTACGCTGTTATAGAACTTGCCGAAGGCCTGACTTGATCGTATAGGAATTTTCGTTTTATTTATACGGGTTACCTGTTTGTAGTGGCGACTTCAGTCGTTTCCCTGTGATGGATAATACGCAGGTATGACGACTGAAGTCGTCACTACAAACTTGAAAATCTGCACACTCTAAAGTGTTACTCTATAAAAACTCCTTTTTTCGACGGGTTTTTTACAACCCCCTTTACCCCCCTTTGTTAAGGGGGACACTCTGAAATCCCCCTTAATAAAGGGGGACTTAGGGGGTTGTTTTCCTTTGATCAGGGGACTTAGTTGGCGCCATGCTGCATTATAGTATTACTGTGTAAAAACTTCTTTTTTGTGTAAGTTTTTCATAATCACATTTACTTCTTATCAGGCGGTGAAGTTTGTTTATGAGGGAAAGATTGCTTCGCTCCGCTCGCAATGACAATGTGCTGTGTGCCATTAAAGTGCATAGTAAGTGTCATTGCGAGGGTATTTTCCGAAGCAATCTCCCCGTTTTCACAAGAGAATTAGTTGCGGCTTTGCTGCATTATGTATTAAGGGAAGAAAGTATTATGTACCACGGTTATTTGTCAGTCATCAAGATGATAGAAACAGATCTTGAGTTTGAGAAGGATGCGGTGCGGATTTATAATGAGTTCGCTGAAAAGGTTCACGACCCGCAGCTTAAACAGATGTTTGTGGAATTCGCCAAGGCTGAGACGGGGCATGTCAATGGACTTCGGAAACTGGCGCAGTTAATTAAAGACGGGGCACACGAGGTAAAGTTTTATTGTCCTGTATGCGGTTGGGAAGTGAATTTTGGCAGGAATCCAAAGGTTGGAGATCATGCGCGATGCCGCATGTGCGGAGTAATTTTTGAATTAATTGAAATAGGCGGGGATTATGATATCAGAAGATTGTGATTACACGGTTTGAGATAAACACGATAAAATATGGATATACGGGTATATAGAATATCAACCTGCCACTGGTGCGATAAGGTGGAGGCTTTTTTAAAGAAATACGGTATTGTTTTCAAATCTGTAGTTATCGACATAATGTCCGGCGGTGAACAGGAAGAGGCGTTGGCTGAAGCTTATGTGCTGAGTAAACAGCGATCCTTTCCGGTAACATATATTGACGGTACGTGTGTTATTGGATTTCATGAGTCGAGGTTAAGGCATTTACTCAAATTACCCGCCAAAAAAGGAGAACGCGAAAAGACAACGTTTGAAAGCGCCGAAGGCGAAGTGTATGAATTGCCAGAAGGCATTAACCCTGAAACGATTGATAAAATGCGTGAATGGCTGGAGCGTGAGGCAAAAGGCCATAGCTATACTATCAATCCGGATAAAAGAATCGTCGGAGAAATTCTTGTCGGGCTTGCCCGAAATGAAAAACGATACGGGTATAAGGCATGTCCGTGCCGTTTGGCTGTGGGAAAATATCAGTTAGATTGTGACATCATTTGCCCGTGTTCTTATTGCTTTTTTGATGTTGAAAAATATGGAAGATGTTATTGTACCCTTTTTGTATCCGACCGGTTTATTGCCGGCGACCCTGCCCTGCCTCACTATGTCCCGGATTCCCGTGAACGGGGCGAAATCATTGGAGTTGAAGCTGTTAAAAGTGAGTCGCCTTTACAGACCACATGCTTAAGCGCCATATTGTTCAAAACGCATTCAAAAGTGGTGGGTTTTACGCAGGACGGGGCGCATAAAAATACTGCCAGAGAGGGGTTTTTAAATCTGGCAAAAAGCCTGGGTATAGATGTTTCTGCGATTCAAGGGGATGAAGGGAGGGCGCTCGGAAACGGAACTATAGATAATGCAAAGGTTACGATAAAACTGAAGCATTATACCGATGCCTATATCTATCAAATAACGTGCAACACAACGGACATACAGGGGGTTAACGGAGAAAAATTATTTCAGAAAATAAATTATTCTGAACAAAAAAATAAACTGTTTGAATGTTCTATTGCCATATCAAAGGGCATTGATATACAAGAAGACTTAAAGCGTCTTTCCCGTGAAAAAAAGTATATGAGTTATATATATAACAAGCATCAGATCGTGGCGGGATTTGAAGGCGAAGGCGTGGGAAAAGATATATTTATCCTTGCGTCCGATGATTCTGTATCCGAGCGGGTGGTGGAAGAAATTGTTACCCTGGAGATAAATTATCATTTATTGAGTATTGAGCAACAACGGTATATCTTAGCTGAAGATAAGATGAATCATATTGATTCCACGGTGATAGCGAGACTGGGGACTATCAGTATGAATTTGCCCCGATCACAGCCGGAAGAATTGAAAGGGTGGTTACATGGACTCAGCAACAACTTCGGTGAGGTTTCCGGCCTTGCAGGGGAATTAAGGCATCGCATGAACTACACTATCACGAAAGGTGATGCAATCCGAAAAATCTTTAAAGACTGGGAAGAGAAGTCTGCTGGACTTCAGTATCCGTTACTTTCTCAATATTTTTTGGAAATTGCTGAACATCTTAGTAATCAATACCAGCGTCTCTTCATACAGATAGACGGCATACGAAGGGAAGTGATAGATTTAATTTCTATGTTGCGCACAAAAATAGACCTTATGGTACAGGAACAAAGTCTGGAACTCCAGCGGAGTATGGATGAAACCACAAGAACTCAGATGATCATGCAACATACGGTAGAAGGTTTATCTGTGATTATCCTTTCATATTATACGATTCATCTTGCCGGGTTTATTTTTGAAAGCCTGGAGGCTGGTCATATAATCCATTCTACGGTAATTGTGAAAGCCATTTTTATACCCATTGCAATAGGGATAAGCTGGTATCTTACGTTTCGCGCCAGGCGTTTGATGAGAAAACATACGAAAAGTAGTCGAAGTAAGAGAGATTGAGGAAAATATAATATAAGGAATGGAGGATTGGTAAGGTGGAAAAGGATATTGAGAGAATAGTTGTTAACGAAGAACAGATTCGAAACAAACTTCAGGAATTATCAAAGACGCTGATTCAGGATTATAAAGACAAAGACTGTACCATCATAGCAATTCTCAACGGTAGTCTTGTGTTTCTTGCCGATTTGATACGGTTGATTCCTTTTTCCATACGATTGGATACCATAGACGCCTCTACCTATGGTGAATCTACATTTCCGAAGGGTGAGACCAGGATTATACGCAATTTTAAGATTGATATTGAAGACAGGCATGTACTGGTCATCGACGATATTATGGACACAGGTAGCACCTTGAAAAGGGTATTGGAAGATATCAGTCAATACAACCCCAGATCGCTGAAGAGTTGTGTTCTTCTGAATCGTTTAAGCAGAAGGCGTGACGGTTTTAGACCGGAGTATTGTTGTTTTGGAATTGGTGACGACTTTGTTGTTGGTTATGGATTAGACTATAATAATAAGTATAGAAACCTGCCCTATATTGCGGTGCTGAAGGATGAGTGTTATCGTCGGGAAGGTTTAAAGGCTTAGTATGCCAAACTTAAGGAAAAATATCCTTTGAAAGCCGTTATTGTCCACTTATGGGGAAGCCGCCGGGGTACTACAGAGGTTTTTGCTTCTGGTAAGATAACCATTGGCACAGACCCTTTTAATGCCATCCGTTTTGATCCCACTATTGACAGGAATGCGTCTGCTCATCATGCCGAGATACAGGTTAAGGGATGTGATTTTATACTCCTGGATAAAGGTAGTAAGCATGGAACACTTGTCAATAACAGGGCAGTGAGCGAAATCATCCTTAAGGATGGCGATTTGATAGAGTTTGGCGCCGGTGGTCCTAAAGTGCGTTTCCGGATTAAGGCAGACGCGGGAGATGTCTGTAAACCATGGACAGAGATGCTGGAAGATTCTCTGGGAATAGCGCGCACATCACACAAAGGAAGAATTATTACCGCAACGTCTTTTTTCAGGCAACTCCTGTGGGAGGCATTCACCCAATCTTCCCGAACGTTTAAAATAGGAATAAGTGCGGTTATCATTCTTATTTTCAGTGGTCTCATAGGTTATTTTTATATACAATACACAAGATTATCAAAAACCGTGGAAATGGTGCGGGCGCTTGAAATAGAGCGGTCGGTTGCTGAAAATATCATCAAGAAATACAGCGGTGGGGTTTGCCTGATCCAGGGGACATTTTATTTTTTCGATGAAACAACGGGCGAGCCGCTCATGATGATGGGAAAGGGGCAACGGGGAATCAATGAGTACACAGGAAGCGGATTTCTGGTCAGTGATGATGGATTGATCCTTACCAACCGTCACATTGCCGAACCGTGGTGGGAAATGGAGACGTCTCCTTATATCCACTTAGAGTCCACGATTAAACCCAGGTTTGAAATATTCAGGGCATATTTTCCGGGTATAAAAGAACCATTTCCTCTCAAAGTAGAAAAAATTTCAGAAGAAGTAGATGTGGCGCTGCTTCGCATTGATACACAGGGCAGGAAAATACCTGTCCTTGAATTAAATACTACGGGGAGGGGCGCGGTTGTGGGTGAACCAATCATATTGATGGGATATCCGGCAGGGGTACAGGCTATCTTTGCAAAGACAGACCCTGAAATTGTAAAACAATTATTTAATATGCCATTTGTTCCTTTAGTGCAGGAGCTTTCTAACTGGGGATTAATAAGACCGCTTACCACGCAAGGTCATCTCAGTGATGTGATGCGCAACCGGATTGTGTATGATGCACAAACAACGGCTGGCGGGAGTGGCGGACCTATTTTTAATAATAAGGGAAAAGTAATCGGAATTAATTACGGCATCTTTCCCGGTTTCAGGGGATCTAACTTTGGCGTTCCTATACAATACGGAATAGATATTCTTAAAGAAATAGGACTGAACAAAAAATAATTTAGTTGCATAGAAATTATTATTTTAATTAGGCGGTTTTTGAGGTGGAGTTGGCAGGACAAGCGTCTCGCTTGTCCTGTATTTGCGTGGTATTTTTGATTTGGTCTGCCAAGACGGTTGACCTACCAAATTCTTCTAACTCGAAAAAGAGTAATACGGGAAAGGGTTTTATGGCGATGGGGAGTTTTCATAAATTTGTTTATGTGATTCTTTGTGTTTTGACATTAACGATAGTGTGCCATTCTCTCTATGCACATTCAGATGGTGCACCTATTGGCTGTATTGGTAGTGGGAGTAATAGATACAGTCATTTATTTTATGCCCCAAGAAGTACATTTACCTGTGGTAATTTGGGGTGTCATTATCAGTATCCTATTGATTGTGGCAGTGGAAAGTTTACACTATTTGTCGTTGATAAATGCGAATCAGGCCAAATTATTGATATTCTGATATCCTTTGAAAAGACGAATACGGAAATCCATGGATTTGAAATTGCTGCACAGGACAGATATTATAATCGTATCGTCGGTACTTTCATTGTGGATGATGATGACACGCAGGTAATTGGTGGCGGACTTTACGTAACTCATACAAAAAAAGGGACAAATCGAAAATATTGGCATGTGAAATGGCAGGCGCCACCCGCAGATTTCCTGGTACAAAATCCTGTTAGATTTTACGCTCTGGGGGTTGAAGGTAATGATGATGGTACAGCGATGGGAGATTATATCTATAAGGCAACAAGGGTTATTGAAGTAGCGCCGAAGAAGGAAAAAAAACAACAGGTTCGCATAATAAAAAAGGAGTAATTCATGAAGTTTAAAATTGTATTATTAGGGTTAATGCTTGCCCTGGTTTTTCCCCGCATACTACTCGCCTCACAGCTTGATTTTTCATGGAGCGCGCCCAAAACATACGTGCATAACAAAGGGACGGGCGGTGAGGTTACTTACATTCTCTGGTTCTATAATCTGGGTAATACCACAGATAAAACCATTATAGTCCCCATTGAGGTATTCCTTATAACCGATACCGGAGAAAAGCATCTCGATGCTTATTACCCTGAGATTATGCAACATGCGGCAAAGTTAGACGAAGAGTACAAAGAGGGTAAAAAATACCAGTATGCAGCTATTGCAAAGGGAGAACTTGCCCCTAAAGCCACGAAGAACTGTGTAGCCATGTTTGAGGACGTCGACCCCAAAGCCAGACGTCTTGATATATTTGTGACCGGCATATCCCATTTCTTTTTCTGGAGGTGGAGGATGGTCGATTACTCGTATAAGATTACCTATGAAAAAGAGCAGGATTACTGGAAACTCGTTGAACATGGCATGACAAAAGACGCATCTCACCGTTCGTATGAATTTGAAACAAGGGATTGGTAATTTACAAGTCCTATCTTTTTACCATCTCACACCCTCAGTTACGTAAAGTGGATTAAGGCGTTGTCTTTTACGCCGAATCCACCACCAATGTTGATGAATGAAAATAATTTAGTTTGTACTTTTCAAGAGTTGGCTCTGTAGAAACACTTCAAGTGCCTTTGCAAGAGGTGTGCTTTGCAATGCGATAATATGCCTTGCGGTCTGGTTATGTTTTAGCGGCAGGAGCACGGCAGATAAGATTATTTCTATTATATTTCCTATAGGTGGTTTTGTTACGAGTGGATTCGAACAATGTGTTTCAAATATGTATTTTATCCCAATTGGCATAGTTTTACGAAAACATTCAGACGTTGTTGCCATGGCGGAAAAAATGGCTGAAAAAACACTAGACCTTTCTCAACTGACCTGGAAAGGATTTTTTATAAACAATCTCATGCCGGTTACGTTGGGGAATATTGTAGGTGGAGTTATTCTGGTTGGTATAATTTTCTGGCTTGTTTATCTACGTTCACATAATGAGAGAATTATTACCGTATTCTGATTGAGTAGTATTGCATATTATTAATCAATGAAGACTGTACTTAGTAACGCTGTCACTGTTGTAATTCGCTACCCAGATATTATTTCCATCAAACGCCTCCCCTCCCGGGTTTGATCCTACGGCATAGTTGCCGAGTATTATTCCATCACTTGCACGTAACTTTATTACGGTACCACTGCCGGAATTTGAGACCCATATATTAGTCCCATCAAAAGCCAATAATTGTGGAGTCCATCCAACATCATACGTACCCAGCACAGTTTCGTCGCTTGCCCGCGACTTTGTAACACTATTGCTGCCATTATTTGCGCCCCAAATACTATATCCATCAAAAGCCATACCGCATGGATAGGTGCCCACGGGAAAAGTAGACCTGTTTTGTGTGTACTCAAAAAAACACGGTGTTATCAATTGTTGAGCGTTCAACCGATATCTTTCAAAAGTAGAAAATCATTTGAAATCAGACACTGCAATTCAACATAGAATAAGGTGTTGAACCATCGAGCTAAGCAGAGATTCCCTGCATATAAACGCTCCATAGGACACCATGTGTTTTCTTTGGTGTAAAGTTGAAATTTTTATATGACCATACGGTAACTGTTGACTGTATGAGTCCTAAAAAAGAGATGGCCGCTATTCTGGGGTCAATGTCTTTTCTTACTAATCCCTGCTTTATAGCATTTGTAAGTATCTTTCCGATCTTCCGTAAATATTTCTGGATAAGCAGTGAAATTTTATGACGTATAATAGTATCACTGAACTGCATTGCTCCCATAATGACAATAAATGATGTTTCCCGGCGTTCCCTTGCGTAGGTAAGATGTGCAAACAGCGTGTTTTTTAAATTTTGAATAGGGTCATCACTGGTTACAGAGCTGTCTAATTTTTCCATAAGGGTTTCTTCAATATTATCTATCAACAAACTCAAGATATCCCGCTTACTTTTAAAATGCCGGTATATAGCCGTTTTCGTGGTGCCAATCCTGTTGGCAATCTCGCTTATGGTGACATATTCAATACCTTTTGAAGAAATGATATTTCGGATAATTTCGATAATCTGCTGCTTTCTAATCTTCGTACGCTTTCTAATTTGCATGGCATCTCCTTGGAAAAAATAGAATAATTTACTTGCCCACATTATATCCTGTAGATTATAATTTTCAAGAATAAGTTTACGATAGTTAACATATAGCTAAAGAAATATTATAAACATCTGCGAATTTTGTAGCGGGAGTTTCAAGAGAGGAATGATGAAGAAGGGGGGGTAGATAAAATGTTGGCCGCTGATTTTACAGACCGGGAAAAAGCTCAATTAAAGAATTTCAGAATAGGTGCATTATTTGCCTTTATCGCTGTTATTATGAGATTTATTGTGGGCGATATTATTAAGCCACTTGTCCTTTTTGATGTTATCCAGTCCGGTACCCCTGGTCATTATAGATACGAATTTCATACACCAAATTTACCTGACATGTGTGGAGACATTGTAACGATTGTTTTGTTCGGATTAGCGTATATGTTTATGACGTCATCAAGGAGTAAAAGTGCTATCAGAGATATAATGTATGCTTCCTGCGACATGGATAATAAATACCGTGATTCTGTCAGGCAAGTAAGAGATTATATCTTACAAATGAGAAATATTTTTTACGTGGCGGTGATTGGATTTGGAATGTACTTTTTCTCAAAGTATGTCTTTACGACAACATTAGAGGTGTTTTTTCCTGAAGAAGCAGAATCAGAGGGTCTACCATTTATTTTTAATATTTTAAATAGCGCAGTTAGACTCTGTGCATCGCTTGCTTTTGTTTATGCATATTGTAAGTATCTTGGAGTTCATAGACACATTAAGATTATGCTGTATGTATTTTTTTTTGCAAGAAACCTTCTCCTTACAAATATTTTAGGCTTGGTTCATGAGCATGATGTGGAAATATTTGCCCCTCTTTTAGATGTTTTACTACCGTGCATTCTTTTTTATTCAGTACTTAATTTCATTTCTATCACAAAGAATAATAAAGAACTGAGGCGGCGTTTTACTCAATAACCATAAAATTAAGAATACAATAATGTTCAGGATTCCTTGACTTTAGTATATTAAAAAGGATAAGGGCATTGATTAAGTTCATGTATAGGAATTTCAAACGAACATGTAGTGGCAAGGCGCGCCTTGCCCCTACGCTGTTATATAAGTTGACGAAGGCCAAAGAAAAACCTAGAAAACCAAAAACAAAATCAAAAATAACTTTTTGTGGCACGGGGCGCCGTCCCACTACGCTGTTATAGAAGTTGCCGAAGGCCTAATTAATCCGTAGCAAACCTCAAAGTAATACTATAGTGCGTTTGTTTAAATAATTATTGAAGAGAAGGAATAATGATGAAAAGAAAGATCGCTGTATTTATAACGCTCCCTATTCTTTTATTGATAATATTTTCAACCAATAATCTCCTTACCAAGAATAAGAGCTTAAACATGCAATCAAAGCCGGTAGTTATTCAGGAATCGCATAATTCTGAAGAACCATTTTTAAAAAGTTTCAAAAAAGTAGATTATTATAGAACGAGAGAGCATACTCTTAATTCTCTCCTTTCGACAGTTGTTGTGCAAAAATCAATCAATCATTCTTTTGGTTCAATGACTACAAGTCCAGATGAAGATATCGGTGAAATGAATGAGTCTCGGTTATCCGACTCTCCAACAGCAACAGGGATGTCTGATGTGTTTATACTCTTATCAATAGTGATTATGATAATTATTTTTTCTATAAATTCTTTTTGGTAAAAAACTGCTTTATGAGAAATGGGTTATCCGGGATTGAAGGTTATAGAAGTGAAAGGACGGGGTAATCAAAAAGGCATAAGCGAGGTGTGGCGTGGAACAAAATATCAGATTGATCTGTTATCTACGATTATGATTGAGATTACCGTGAATCTCAAACGGGCAGTGTCAGAGATGGAAAGCTATTCATTTATGATGTCGAAGTTGAAAATGTTTATCGTATTCGTACCAGAGAATCCGGTGAAGGCGCTTTATAATTTGGGAGGTATGAATGATTTTCACAAAAGAGTCTTTAAAAGAACTTATCTTTAACAAGCTCAAAGATTATAAGCTTATTATCGTATCCAACCGCGAGCCTTACATCCATAATTATATGGGTGAAGAGATTAAATATATCATGCCGGCAAGCGGTATGGTAACGGCGCTAGACCCTATTATTCGGGCAGAAGGAGGAACATGGGTTGCATACGGGAGTGGAGATGCCGATAGGGAAGTTGTCGATAGTAAAGATCGTATTGCAGTTCCTCCGGATAATCCACGGTACACCCTTCGAAGGGTTTGGCTTACGCGTGAAGAAGAAGAAAGGTATTATTATGGTTTTTCCAACGAAGCGCTATGGCCACTTTGCCACATCGTGTATGTCAAGCCTAAATTTAATGAGGCTGATTGGCAGGTTTATAAATCAGTAAATCAAAAATTTGCCAATGTCATACGGGAAGAGGTTGGTAATGAAAAGGCATTCGTTTTTATACAAGACTATCATTTTGCATTATTGCCAAAGATGCTCAAAGAAAGCCAGCCTGATTTACTGGTAGCACAGTTCTGGCATATTCCCTGGCCAAACAGAGAGGCGTTTCGCATATGTCCGTGGGGTCAGGAGATCCTGGAAGGACTCCTGGGAAACGATCTCCTGGGATTTCATGTGCAATATCACTGTAACAACTTCCTCGATACGGTAGACAGAAATCTGGAGTCAAGGGTGGATTATGGAAAATTTACTGCCACAAAAGGCGGCAAGACAACACATGTCCGTCCATTCCCCATTAGTATAGACTATGATGAATTAAACTCACAAGCTCAGGGCAAAGAGGTAGAATATGAAATGGCTCGTATAAAAAGGGAACTCGGTTTAAAAGGACAAATCATAGGTGTCGGTTTAGACCGGGTTGATTATACCAAAGGCCTTCCTGAGCGATTTAAGGCTGTTGATAAATTCCTTGAAAAATACCCCGAATACAGAAACAAATTTACCTTTATACAAGCAGGCAACATCAGCCGTATTCATATTGATGACTACCGTGATTACAATGATAAGATATACGACCTTATGGTCGAGATTAACCATAAATACCATAGCGGAAGATGGACGCCGATACGATTATTAAAATCGCATTTCAATCGGGTCAGTGTGCAGGCTTTATACCGTTTGGCAGATATCTGCATTGTCAGTTCATTGCATGACGGGATGAATCTGGTTGCGAAGGAGTTTGTCGCCTCTCGCTTTGATGAATCTGGTGTATTGCTTCTGAGCCGATTTACTGGCGCTGCCGAAGAACTCACCGGGTGTATACAAATTAACCCGTATGCTATTGATACTTTTGCAGAATCTATCAAGAATGCCATTGAGATGCCCGCTGACGAAAAGAAGAAAAGGATGCAACGTCTCAGGGAACAGGTGCATGAACATAATGTATACAACTGGGGGCAAAGTATCGTAAATGAATTAATCAAATTACAACAATGAAATACTTATTTGAAAATATTCTCCCTGTTAATGAACTTCTCCGGGACAGCAAAAGAATAATTCTTTTAACTGATTACGATGGCACGTTAACATCCATTCGGGAATCTCCGGACCTCGCAGTCCTTTCTGAAGAAGTTCGGAAACTCTTAGTACAATTCTCTTCTTGCAATACCTTTCTTTTGGGTATAATTACCGGGCGTTCCCTTAAGCAGATAAAAAAACTGGTTCATATTCAAAAAATATTCTATGCTGCCAACCACGGTATAGAGCTGGAAGGGCCGGGCATACATTTTACCAGTCCTGAAGCAAAAAAGTCGCGCGGTATTCTTTGTCATATTTATAAGCGTCTCTTTAAATCCTTAAGACATGTAGCCGGAATGAGCATTGAGGATAAAGGACTTTCCATAAGTTTGCATTATCGTTTAGTCAAAAACGCAGATGATGTGGAATACCTGAGCAAGACTCTCCATAATATTATAAAACCTTTTTTGGACAAAAAAATGCTTTTCCTGAGCACCGGGAAGATGGTCTATGAGATTCGCCCACCGGTGAAGTGGAATAAGGCCAGTGCAATTCAGTGGTTATTAACACATTATTTTCCGTTAGAATTCAGCGCAGATGCCCTTCTTATCTACATGGGCGATGATAAGGCGGATATTGAGGTATTTGACAGTCTAAAGGGAAAGGGACTCACGGTCTTTGTGGGAAACCCATCGGATACATCAGCAGCGGACTATTATGTCAACTCCCCCGAAGAGGTAAAGGTGTTTTTAGAACATCTTTACGAACAGAAGCGTGAGGTTCATAATGAATGCCCTCAATAAAGCACAGGAGCCTTTTAAATTTTATACACAACTCCATATACCGGAACTGACGGGATTAAAGGCTACAAACCTGCAAGAGTTGGTCGACCTCATTAAAGCGGTTCCTGATGCTGTTATTTATCACCATACCCACCACTTCCTTCAGCAACATCAGTATCTGTCACCGGAACCTCCAAACGATTTTGCTTATTGGATTACGGGCATATTAGGCGAAGAGGAACTTGGGGAGGATGTGTATAGTATCGATACCATTCAGTATGCAACCATTCGTGAACTTCGAGACGAGATCATTCGTACCATAGAGAATTATATTGTAAAACACCCCCGTTCGCTTCAAAGGTTTGCAACACCCGGAGAGGAGTTCCATTTTGTAAAATCGGTCAGCTTTGTCTTTCAGACACCCTATACAGCCTCAGACCTCAAGGAATTTCAAGCGGTATTACAACGGGTGACTATTAATTCAATATACTTTCACATGTTTGAGGCCAGGCTTCGCATTGGGCATGGTACAAATGACTTTTCCCGGTGGCTTGAAGACAGCCTGTCAGAGAAGAAACTGGCAAATAAAATCGCCTCACTGGATCCGTATACCCATACGATGGAAAATCTACGGATAACTCTTATAAAATTGATAGAAAAACGGATTGTTGAGTATATGGAGAAGCCTCCTGATATAAAGACGGTTCTTCCTAATCCGAACAACTCGGAAGAGTAAAGTAAGAAAAAAAGGAAATCAGGAATAGCTGGAAGGATGTTTTGTAAGAATTATTTTTTTGTCTTTCCTGCCATTCCTGTTTTCCCTAGATGTTTTTTGCTAAAAATATACTTAACAAGAAAGGAGTAGCACGATGAAAGTACTTGGTGTTTCAGGTTCTCCTATTTATGACAGCAATACGGACAGGGCATTAAGAGTAGCTCTGGAGGCTACCGGACTTGAAACAGAATTTGTAAAACTCGTTGAGTACAAGATCACTCCATGCAGGGCGTGTATCGGTTGTGTGGATACGAATACCTGTGTAAATACGAATGACGACGGAATTTTCCTGGCCAAAAAGGCAAAAGAAGCCGATGCCATGATTATTGCTTGTTATACACCGTATTCTACCATTGATTCCTTGACAAAGGCATTTATAGAGAGACTCTATCCGCTTCGCCATAAGCACGGTTTTATGGCAGGCAAGCCAGGGGGCGCAATCGTTACGAGCGCAGTTCCTGCCGCAAATAAGGTATTGCCTCCTGCTGGCGATATGGGTGTAAATGCAATTATGTTTTATATGATGGAGGAGGGGATGAATTTTGTGGGCGCTGTAAAGATATTGGGAAACGTTCCTTGTATAAAATGCGGTTACGGCAATGAATGCAAGACATCCGGTATTAAAATGATTTACGGGAATGAAGCTACTGTGCAATCTGTCGGTGTGAACAAATTCGAGGAACAATTGGACACCTTCGATGCCGCTCGTGAGCTGGGTAAAAGAATAGCAAGTGTACTTATGGAGAAGGTATAAATATTAAAGTGTGG
>JAXMAC010000061.1:0-1431 GCA_046350595.1 Candidatus Brocadiaceae bacterium
TGAAGCACACCGTGCGAGTCATCTGGCGGTGTTATACCAAGATATTCCCGCATCTTGACGTTCCACACTTCCGGTAGATCGTTTACGTGTATACGCCCTTCGAGCAACGCATTCTCCAATTCAAAACGGAGCATGATGTGCAAGTTGTAGGTGACCTCATCTGCCTCCACACGAATAAGGGATGGCTGGATGCGGTTCACCCCACGGTATATCTGTTCGGCGGTTATGTGCCTGAATTGTTCAGGAAAGGCTGCCTGCATACGCGGCATGAACAATTTCCAAAAGGAACGGCTGCGTCCTACAAGGTTTTCCCACATGCGTGATTGCGATTCGTGAGCGCCAAGCGATGCACCCTCCGCAAGCGGTGTACGCTCAAGTTCGTGGCGTAGACCCTGGTTGTAAAGCGCATGACCGGTCTCATGGATGGTTGCAAAAAATCCGGCCGGGAAATAATCGTGCATAAAACGTGTGGTAATCCTCACATCATCTACTGAAAAGGACGTCGTAAATGGATGTGGTGAGCGGTCCTGACGTCCCCGCTCAAATTCATAGCCAATCAACCGGGACACTTCAATACTGATGTCCCATTGTTTCTGTTCATCAAAGGGTTGATGTAAAAAGGAATTATCCACTGCATTCAATTTTGATGAAATGGCATGAACGAGTGGAACGATTTCTTTTTTGATACATGCAAAGATGGATTCCACCTGTGATGTTTTCATGCCCGGTTCATAATCATCGAGGAGAGGGTCATATATGCGATCGGTGTAACCCAGACATTCGGCGTAACGCTTTTTCAGGTCGAGAACCCGTTGAAGATGGGGTGCAAAATCAGAGAACCGGGATTCCTCCCTTGCCTTTCTCCAGACCTCGAAGGCCTGGGTAGTGGCAGTGGTAATTTCAGAAACAAGTTGCGGTGGCACACGGCGAGCCTTATCATAATCACGTTTTGTTACCCGGATGAGGCTTGCGTCGTCCGAATCGTATGGCAAACTCCTGCCATATTCCTGGAGTTCTCCCAGAAGACAACCGATTGTATCATCAATAAACTTTTCATGTGCAATGTGGCTTAAGGTGGCAAGTTGATGACCACGCGCCGCAGCGCCACCGGGGGGCATGTAGGTTTGTTGATCCCATCCCAGTACTGCCGCTGCATTATGAAGATCGTTTATTTCAGCCAATCGCCTTTTTAACTCATTCAATTTTTCTTGCATAACTCCTCCAAATACGATGCAGGAATATCAAAAAATGATAAATTGGAACTCATGAACTCAGGAAAGAATTAAAAAAAAATTTGGATGTTTTTGAAAATAATATTCCTGATATTATTTCGTCAAATCCGTTCGGGTTGCAGAACGGTTAATAAAGTATCCCTGGAAATCCACACTACCACTTGTGGAAAAATTTATTTTTACCGGCCTCTTAACTGTT
>JAXMAC010000061.1:1531-3983 GCA_046350595.1 Candidatus Brocadiaceae bacterium
CTGTTTTAATTCTGAATGTATAGGTTCCCGTGTCTACCCATTCACTTTCTATACCCAGTCCCTCACTTTTAAAGCCCCCACCATGAAAATAAAATATGCTTTCACCCAACCTCATTTATTCAGCTTCATTTTGCCTGTCCTCTCTTTTTATAATTCTTTAAAGGATGATATGTTTCGTGCAAAAGTGAGAAATGCATCCTTTATCCATTTTAAACCTCTGTTCAGTCCTGTAGGTTGGTTTGCGCGAAGCAAATCCAACATCAACGCAATGTGAATTTTCATGGGAAGATTGCTTCACTTCGTTCGCAATGACAGTAGGGGCGATTTGTTGGGTTTCAATTCGTTCAACCTGGTCTACATTTGAGCATGCCAACAGCGAAGAACCTCTTCGCACTACATTTGGTGTGCATAAATCATTGTTCGTTTTTTCCGTGCTTTCACGGGCAAACACAGTTTGTCCGTGCCACCGTGTTTCATTCGACCACAAAATCCATTGTGGGGAATATAGATAATTATCTCCCGTTTCTTTATTCCTGTATTTCCCGCCTTCCTCAGCTTTTTGTTCATATTTTGGCAATGAATAGACAATCTCCCCATCCTTTGTTACGAACACCGTGCCACCAAATGTTCTGGCATAAAATGCTACTCGTTCATCAGTTTGTCCTTCATTGACTATGAAAGGCATCTGAAGCTTTTGGGTCTTTTGAATAACATCTCCCTTTGGTGGTTTCACAGCGCCATGCTGTTCCGCCAGAAGATTTTTAAACAAGACAACAACCAGCAAGAGCGCTGCGAGTATTACAAAAACCTTGATTCCCTTCATGGTATTCGTCTCCCTTAAAGATCCGTTTATTGATAACATTGTAACAGTTCAGCCCACTGCTGAGAACGCCGAAATCGCAGAGGGTGTGGATTAAAAAAATGACACGAATGAATGCGGATAATCATGCATACAATAACATTTAGATCCCCACGAAACACACGAAAAAAATAATAAACCACGGATTTGCACTTATCTACCACAAAAACACTAAGAATGACTAAAACCACAGATTTCACAGATTGCACAGAAAAACCTGACAAGCGAGACGCTTGTCCTACCTTATATTTCATCCTTCATTATTCATTTTTGTTTGTTAAGATACCTGGCGCAGCATAGCAGTAACCAATTCTCCTTTGTGAAAGCGGGGAGATTTCTTCGGAAAAGACCCTTGCAATGACACTGACTATGCGCTTTGATGGTAACACACTGTATGTTGTCATTGTGTATTGCGCTTTGTCATTGCAAAGAGCAACCCTGTCATTGCGAGCGAAGCGAAGCAATCTTTCTCTCATAAACAAACAGCGCCTCTTGATAAGGGTGTTAATGGAGTTGTAAAAAACTTACAAAAAGATGTTTTTGCACAATAATATATCAGATTATTTATGATATGTCTGTGACGTGCGTCACAAATTTAAAAAAATTTAAGTAATTTTAATCTTTTTCACCTTTGTAACCTGGACCTGTATTTTTTATAATGATAACAACCATTTATTGGAGATGTTGGGTTTCGTTCCTCAACCCAGCCTACAGAAATTATGATAGTGTACCCTCAATAAACTGTTACCATTAAAAACAGATCACCATTATGTTGAACAAATTAATGATACCGCCGCCTTTTTCCCTGGTTAAAAAGGGAAATACGAGCTTATTTATAAAAGAAGGATATAAAGACATTATACTCAGTACGATTTTTGGCGCAGCATCTTCTCAGGCGCTGAAGAGTAACAAAGATGTTCCAAACGTAAAATTTGGAAGAGGGCGTTATTTGTCCATTCCTGTCACAGGAAACACAATGCCTCAGCATAATCACAAACAAGCCCTGGTTGAAGCGCACGGAGACAAAAGCCCATCCCCCTTTCAAGAAAGGGATGTTGGAGGGGTAGATAATCTTGACACAAGCGATATGCTTTCACGGGATGACGTTATTGAAAGGCTTATTATCAGAGATTATAAACATGGCGGTCTCTTGGGCAAACTATTTGGCAGTGTTTTTTGTAATGGGAACCGGCCATTGCATGAATTATACCTTAACGAAGTTGCCTTCCAAAAAGGCGTGCCGTGTGCGGAAGTCATTGCTATTACAAAGAAAAAAGTCTGGGGTATATTTTACCAAGCCACCTTTATCTCAAAGGAGATTTCAGGCGCTGACGACCTGATTCAATTCCTCCAAAAATCTTCGTTGGAGTATTTACAAAGGACGAAAAAGTCAATAATGAGCGCCCTTGTGCGTTCGATAAGAAAGATGCACGATGCCGGCATCTATCATGCGGACTTGCATCTCAAAAATATACTCGTGAAAAAAGACTCAAACGGCGGATTTCAAGTATATATAATAGACCTGGATAAGTCGGTTATTTTCGACAAACTTGATGTGGATCAAAGAATAAAGAATCTATTACGTCTCGACCG
>JAXMAC010000061.1:4083-5924 GCA_046350595.1 Candidatus Brocadiaceae bacterium
TTTTCGACAAACTTGATGTGGATCAAAGAATAAAGAATCTATTACGTCTCGACCGATCTTTCGAAAAGTTGCGATGGCTGCTCACGGGTACAACAGATAAGTTTCAAAGATATACAGGAGGCGGTGAAATTACCCCCCCTTTGCAACGAGATAGTGGAGAAGGGATGGAAAATGAGCTTCCCCATGAAAATTCACCGTTCACCGTTCCTGCTCCCCAAACCAGTATAACAGGAAAAGAGACAGAACTTGTATCTATGAGTGAAAAAATAAACTTGATTTCTCGGGCGGATAGGGTTAGATTTTTTAAGGCTTACATGCTCTACAATCAGCCGCTCGACAAAGATTGGAAAAAATATATCCGACGGTATCATTCCCGCCACTCCACACATAAATTCTGGTGGCGTGTATTAGAAAAATTTTCGAAATAATTCAAAAAATGCTCATATACAATATTATCGGTCCTGTTATCTCGTATTTCATCGGAAGTATTCCCTTTGGTTTTTTAATAGCAAAGCTGGTCAAGGGTATTGATATTCGCCAGGTTGGCAGTGGCAATCCCGGCGCTACCAATGTTTCGAGGGCGCTGGGAAGACCTTACGGTATACTGGTATTTATCCTGGATATGTTAAAAGGGTTTCTGCCAGTTTTTACCTTTGATCAATTGTTTTCCGGATACGGACACAGCCTGGCAACAATATTGTGCGCTATAGGTGTGATATGCGGTCACACATTCCCCATTTTTCTTGGGTTCAAGGGAGGGAAGGCCGCCGCTACAGGCTGCGGCGTCTTTCTTTGGCTCGCCCCTTTGCAACTCTTTATTGCAGTTCCCGTATGGCTGGTCACCGTATATATCACCCGGTATGTATCGTTAGGATCTATGCTGAGTTCGATAGCAATGGTAATAAGCGTGATACTCTTAAGGAATGATCCCTTTGGCGAGGGACTCTATTTGACGCTGTTTTCCATATTCATTTCGGCGCTGCTTATTATACGACACAAGGCGAATATAAAAAGACTTTTAAACGGCACGGAAAACAAGATTGGACGTAAAGTTTCATCACAAGATACCGACTAACGCAGCATAGCCGCAACCAATCCCCTCTTATAAAAGTGGGGAGATTGCTTCGGAAAAGACCCTCGCAGTGACACGGTGCAGCTCGTCGCAACTATAGTTTTACACGGATGAAACCGAACCGTACTTGTATGTGCTAAAATACAATTTAAAAGCTTAATTTCCAACATATCCTGTTCGGTTTAAATCTTGGATAGCTATAAATCCCCCTTAGTAAAGGGGGTGAAGGGGGTTGTAAGAAACTTACAAAAAAAAGAAGTTTTTACAGAGTAACACAATATTGTCCCTCACAAGGAAGCGACTGAAGTCGCCACTACAAATAGGTAACCTGCTTAAATAAATTGAAAATTTCTATGCAATTATATTATTTCGCCTGTAACAAACTCCCACAACTAGAACAGTGCTTGTCAATGTATTAATACCTCTTTATTATTCAAGGCTTTTTACCATACGCAAGAATTCATCTGGATTAACAAACCCCGTAATAGTTTTATCTTTAATTACTGTTCCATCTTTATTGATAAATATAATGGTAGGCAGGCCTACGACGCCGTACTTATTCAGGAGCTGTTTAATCTGAGGGTCATTGCTCCTGGTGCAATCAATTTTAATGTTCACAAATCTCCTGGATTCTTTGACGACATCAGGATTGATATACGTAATCTTCTCAAACTCCATACAGGCGGCGCACCACTCTGCCCAGAAATCAATCATTGCAATCTTACCACCGGCCTTTGCCTGACGTAGTCCGTCCTCTTCGTCTCGACCG
>JAXMAC010000061.1:5976-22114 GCA_046350595.1 Candidatus Brocadiaceae bacterium
TCAAAGGATAAAGAATCTATTACGTCTCGCTCTCTTGAAAAGGTGCGATGGCTGCTCACGGGTACAACAGATAAATTTCAAAGATATACAGGCGGCGGCGAAATTACCCCTCCTCTGCAACGGGATAGTGGAGAAGGGATGGAAAACGAGCTTCCCCATGAAAATTCACCGTTCACCGTTCCTGCTCCCCAAACCAGTATAACAGGAAAAGAGACGGAACATGTATATATGAGTGAAAAATAAACTTGATTTCTCGGGCGGATAGGGTTAGATTTTTTAAGGCTTACATGCTCTACAATCAGCCGCTCGACAAAGATTGGAAAAAATATATACGACGGTATCATTCCCGCCACTCCACACATAAATTCTGGTGGCGTGTATTAGAAAAATTTTCGAAATAATTCAAAAAATGCTCATATACAATATTATCGGTCCTGTTGTCTCGTATTTCATCGGAAGTATTCCCTTTGGTTTTTTAATAGCAAAGCTGGTCAAGGGTATTGATATTCGCCAGGTTGGCAGCGGCAATCCGGCGCTACCAATGTGTCAAGGGCGCTGGGAAGACCTTACGGTATACTGGTTTTTTTTCTGGATATGTTAAAAGGGTTTCTGCCAGTTTTCACCTTTGATCAATTGTTTTCCGGATACGGACACAGCCTGGCAACAATATTGTGCGCTATAGGTGTGATATGCGGTCACACATTCCCCATTTTTCTTGGGTTCAAGGGAGGGAAGGCCGCCGCCTGCGGCTGCGGCGTGTTTCTCTGTCTCGCCCTTTACAACTCTTTATTGCAGTTCCCGTATGGCTGCTCACCGTATATATCACCCGGTATGTATCGTTAGGATCTATGCTGAGTTCGATAGCAATGGTAATAAGCGTGATACTCTTAAGGAATGATCCCTTCGGCCAGGGGCTCTATTTAACGCTGTTTTCCATATTCATTTCGGCGCTGCTTATTATACGACACAAGGCGAATATAAAAAGACTTTTTAAACGGTACAGAAAATAAGATTGGACGAAAAGTTTCATCACAAGATACCGACTAACGAATAACATCCCCTCTTATAAAAGTGGGGGAGATTGCTTCGGAAAAAGATTTCGCTCGGACATAGTTTTACCCCACCACATGTGCTAAAATACAATTTAAAAGCTTAATTTTATCCTGTTCGGTTTAAATCTTGGTGCTATAAATCCCTTTAGTAGGTGAAGGGGGTAAGAAACTTACAAAAAAGAAGTTTTTACAGAGTAACACAATATTGTCCCTCACAAGGAAGCGACAGTCGAAAATAGGTAACCTGCTTAAATAAATTGAAAATTTCTATGCAATTATATTATTTCGCCTGTAACAAAACTCCCACAACTAGAACAGTGCTTGTCAATGTATTAATACCTCTTTATTATTCAAGGCTTTTTACCATACGCAAAAATTCATCTGGATTAACAAACCCTGTAATAGTTTTATCTTTAATTACTGTTCCATCTTTATTGATAAATATAATGGTAGGCAGGCCTACGACGCTGTACTTATTCAGGAGCTGTTTAATCTGAGGGTCATTGCTCCTGGTACAATCAATTTTAATGTTCACAAATCTCCTGGATTCTTTGACGACATCAGGATTGATATACGTAATCTTCTCAAACTCCATACAGGCGGCGCACCACTCTGCCCAGAAATCAATCATTGCAATCTTACCACCGGCCTTTGCCTGACGTAGTCCGTCCTCTTCACTTAATACCCAATCCATTTTCTCTTTTGCCGTTACTGCCTGGTTTTGAGTTGTATGTGAGAGGGGCGGTAAAATAAATCCCTTAATGAGAAGATGGCCTGCCAGAAAATAGGTGCCAAAAATAAATACAATAATACCAAAGGCCTTTTTGGCGCGCAGGAAGGTAGCGCTCTCGTGGGTCAATCGGTCAAAGCCCCCGGAAAATACTGATGTAACAATTAAAAATATTCCTAAAATAATAATAAAAACATCCGGTGAGATAACAAACCTTGCATAATAAAGGGCGGCGCCGAGCAATATTATCCCAAAAATCCTTTCGACCGTTACCATCCATGTCCCGGATTTTGGCAGGGCCTTTATGGCGCCAGAAAATGTGCCCAATACAATGAGAATCACGCCCAGTCCCCAGGCGAACACAAAGAGCATCCAGAACCCCAGTAATTTGTTTCCTGTACTTGCAATGTAAACTAATACGCCGGCGAGGGCGGGTCCGATGCAGGGCGAGGCCACAATCCCGGAAACCAGCCCCATAAGAAAGACGCCGATAATACCCGATCTTGTTTGAGCGCCAAGCCGGTCGGAAATAAAAGACGGAACCTGCAGGGTGTATACGCCAAACATGCTCAGGGCAAGTCCTAAGAACACCGCAATAACAAATCCTATAACCCATGGGTTTTGTAAAGCTGCGCCAAACAATCCACCAGTAGAGGCAGCGATTACGCCCAGGGTAGAATAGACAATGGCAATACCTAAGACGTAAACCATCGAAAGGAAGAATGCGTGGAGTGGTTTTCTGGCGGCTTGCTGATCCCCGCCCGCCTTTCCTCCTATCACTGCCACCGTGATAGGTATCATGGGATACACACAAGGGGTAAAACTAAGACCCACGCCAAGCCAAAACACAATAATCAATGATATAAAAATACCGCGGCTCTCTACGGTTTTTTGAAAACTACCAGCCTCTGTTTTGTGAGGCGCAGGAACTGGCGAAGACAACTTCCCGTCGCCTTGAGATGTGGGTAAATCAAGACGAGCAGATTCTATCTGTACGGGTAATGCTAATTCTTCAGTCCTGGGGGCAAAACAGAACTTGTCAGAACAACCCTGATACTGCACCCTGAGTTTTATAGTATTTGAGCCAGGCGGTATATTATGCTGTGCCAGAAGGAAGGCTTTTATTTCGACGGTTTCTTCATAAAGTTCAACCTCTTTCTCCAGAAATTGGTCATATTTTCTCTTTGCCGGCGGAAGTGATACCGATGATAGGGTAAATAGGGCTGTATCAGCGCTCTCAACACTGATTTGGTCCTTGTAAATATGGTGGTTAGGTTCGATAGCGATGGTGATGGTAACAGCCACAACACCACCGGCAGAAACACGTTCCTTTTGCAGGTTGGCGCTGAGCTTAAACGGAGTGACATCTCCGTAAGTTGTCAGAGAAAGCGAAAATACCAGGAAGACGGTAACGAATAGATATCTTCTTAAAAAACGTGTTTTCACGAAACATCCTCCACAGAGATTTTCATTTTTTATTTATATTTTCAGGAACTGAACTTTCGGATTCTTTTAATCCTTGTGTTTTCACAAGCAGGCCAACGATGAGTTTAAATTCTTCGCTGGTAAACCAATCTTTCTTAAACCTTTGCCTGGCAAGGTTCCTCATATCAGCGACACATTTTTCCCAGTCTCTCATAGATTTTAATTCTAGAAGAATCCTGCCTTCTTCATCTGTCTTAGGTTCGGCGAACACACGTTCAAGTGTGTGACACTTGGAACATTTTTCCTCATACAGGAATTGTGGCGGTTTATATTGAAACGTTTTCTGTATTTCTTGTGACTGACCCGAACAGACAGAATCAGATACAAGCACTACGAATAACAAAAGAGGTATGCGAATCATAAATTGCCTTCTATTTACAAACAAACGGTAAATTAGGCCTTCGGCAACTTCTATAACAGCGTAGTGGCAAGGCGCGCCTTGCCACTACATGATCGTTTGAAATTCCCAAATATTTAATTTGTCTATACCCCAAACGTACTTTAGTGATATTCTGCGTCTTTTTCGCGATGATCCTTCACCCTCTTCTTCTTTTGACTCAAGTTTCTTTATAACCTCGTCGAGTTTTTTCTGTAACTGCTGAAATTCATGGCGTGTGGGAATATCAAGCTTGTGAAGCACCTTTTTCCATAATTTCTTCAAACTTTGATTCTATATCTTTTTCTGCTAGATAAGATTTTATGAAACAACTCCTTCGCCTGCGCCGTTGCCTCTTCCTTCTTGATTTCTCCTTTTTTTACCATCTCATCGATGATTTCTTCAACATTTTCTTTCGTGACAAACCACGCCCCAAATCCAAGATTAACTGCCTTTTTTAAAATGTCTGATATCATATTTCCCCCCATAAAAAAATTATGCCTTCAGTGACATTTTTTCACGTTCATGCGTAGGGGTGTATTGCAATACGCGCCCCTACGACAACAATATTAAAATTAAGTATCTATTTAGCCGGGTAAAGTCAATTACCCTGCCAATACAAAGGAAACGTTGTCATTGCGGGTAAAGCGAAGCAATCTTTCCTTTATAATTAACATGTTTCCCATAAGGAAAAGATATTTTATCAATGTGTGATTGCTTCGGGCTGTTGTCCTCGCAATGACAATACCTTACCATTTTCTCAATGTCCGGCAGTTTCACCTGACTCAATAGTTACAAAGTTGATTACATCGCGACCGCTAGTCCAGAAGTACCAATCCGTATATATTGATCTCGTCATCCTTGTTTTTCAGCGTTTCAATTCTCAAGTTATGATTCCTTGCCGTTTGATAGACATCGATGCCGCATGCCTCCATAGAAGGTCTGGCCTCAGCTGTATGAGGGCAGGGCGAATTGGTATCGCAATGTTCGCACAATTTACAGGGTCCCGCTCCAAAGCCAAACGCCTTATAAAAACCAAGAGAGAATGCCGCCTTCTCCAGTTCCGTTACCATATAACGCATCTGCCAACTGAGATGACCGTGGAGAAGGAGCGCCTTTTTGATATTCTTTCAGAATTTCCTTCGTTTCTTCGTAAGACGGCGAGTGGGGGCAGGACAATTTGTTCCCATACTCTTCGCATCCGTATTTGCATTTCAACTGTACCCAACGTCCAAGGGCAACTGTCGAAGTATGGATAACAACCGCCTGTTCACACCCAAGTTCTTTACTTTTTGTATAAGTGAATTATACAAATCCACCGATGCCTGATTTGTAAGTTCTTTTGGCTTTTTTGTATAAGTGAATTATACAAATCCACCGATGCCTGATATTGTAACGGGGACATCCTGAATGACAGAAAAAATTATTAAAGTATAACCTGCCATCGCTGAATCCTGTATACGCATAACAAAGACCCTCCATGAAGGATTTATCTTTTTATGTTACTATAAACACGGTGAAATAGTTATGCAAATAATTTTCCTGAATATATTATAAAAAGACACGGTATTGACAGAAACAATTATTAAAGTATAATTTCTATATTATGAAGGAAGAAAATAAACGTCCAACGATTAAAGAACTTCCTACCCATGAACGCCCGCGGGAGCGGCTCATACAAAACGGTGATGAATGCCTGACGGACGCTGAACTCCTGGGAATCATTATCCGTGATGGGACCCCTGCTTATAGCGCAGTAGATATTGCGCAAGGGTTGCTTTCAAAATATGGCGACTTTCGAAATTTAGGTTCCGTTTCTATTTCTGAATTGTGCAAGATAAAAGGCATAGGGCCTGCCCGTGCTGCGCAAATCAAGGCATCGTTGGCCATCGCCAGGCGGTTTGCTACCATTGCGCTACAACCCCAGCAACAATTTAAATGCAGTCGTGACATCTTTAACCATTTCCATGAACGATTGCGTGGGAAAAAGCAGGAAAATTTCCTCGCCGTTCTCCTGGATAATAAAAACCGTATTATTAAGGATTTGTCCATCTCCACGGGTAGTCTTACCTCCAGTATTGTCCACCCGCGTGAGGTATTTAATCCCGCCATAAAAGAATCAGCAGCCTCGATAATCTTTGTGCACAATCATCCTTCCGGCGATCCGGAACCAAGCAAAGAAGACATCCAGATAACACACCGATTGGTAGAGGTGGGAAACATCGTTGGTATCAAAGTCCTCGATCACCTTATTATCGGAAACGACCACTTTGTAAGTTTGAAAGACAAGGGAATTATTTCGGTTTGAGACAAATCGGACCGGAAAACAACAACCACAAGGGGAAATTACCATCAAAATATTAAAAAACTTGCAAATTTCTTCATTTTTGCTTTAAAATAATAGCCCAAAAAGGAATAGTAACTTATCATTATCTTATAATGTCCGTTACATATACAGTCAGAGAATGAGCAGGCTTGTAAAAATTATTACCTATATTCAGATATTGGCTTTTGTGTTTTTGGCATTATGCAATGTTGGCCTTGTTATTAACTGCCCCAAGAAGCCCGTTGCATTTCCATGCAAAGATCATACGTGTGGTTGCAAATCTGAAGCCGATTGTATGACACATTGCTGTTGTTCGTCTTATGGAAACCAGTTAAAGTCTCAAGACGGCGCAATGAAACAGAATGGCAGCTTCCAGGCATTCATGAGTAGCGTAAAGTGTAAATCGGGTCGTGATGTGATTACCTTTACAAACACAGAACTTAAATACATCCAGGAAAACCCTTTTAAAATTCCACAAATAACATTTTTATGTTATCTTGCCGGCGATACGTTGGTTCACCTCAAAGAGCCAACAGTATCACCTCCGGAAAAACCTCCACGATACCTCACATAAAGTCCACTCAAAATTTTCAGCATTTATTAAAAATGCTGAAAATAATCTCGATTAAAAAAGATACGGTAGTCAAATAGGCTCTTTCTATCCACAGAGATGCTTTGTCTTAAGTTTTTGTCTTTTATATGCCTTTTTTTACCTTTATCTTATCGAGATCGGAAATAAAAACGTGAGATACCTTGTATTAACTTTTAAAACGTGGAGGAAAGAACTTATGTTAAAACCTAAAATATATCTTGCAATTGTAGCAATTTCAGGAACAACGATTATTTCAGGAAATGCTATGGCTCATACAACGGTAATGTCAAAAAACACCCCTACTGATTACAGTAGTCACGATGAACTTGAAGGAACGACTGCCCTCAATCATTTTTCTATACCTCATGGGTGCGACGGTCAACCTGTAAGGTCAATGAGTGCTGTTTTTCCAAATGACGCAAATGTAATTGCCGAGCGTTCCGATACAAAAGAGTCCATAAATCTTTCTGATCATATAATAGGCAATCCTGTAATGGCTGCGAGTCCAGCTGTAAACAGCCTTTTCAGGAAAATCGACAAATTGGCAGGAACTGTCCCGCCATTTATTTCACACGGTATGGAAATGACAGAAGATACCAGGGCTTTAGTATACACGGGTGGTACGTTAAAGGATGGTTTTACGGGGCTCATTCCGTGGCGCGCAACATTTCCTAAGTTTAAATCCGATTCTTGTGTAACTGCAATGACGGTGTACATTGCCATTGCCAACTATTGCACAAAATCCATGAATGAAAATAAAGATGACCGTGCCGACATATGGATGGGACGTTTAACTAAAAAGTTTGATGATGCGGATGTGGTATCCGTGGGGTTTTGGCCGTTTATAAGGGTTGTAAGAGATCTGAAGAATAATCCCCTTCCTGAAAATTGTGGAGAAGGGTTTGAGATTGGTGTGTATCCTTCGGATGAATCTATTGATGAATTTCTCCCAATACCCGGCTATTGGCCTGCCGGAGGCAAAAAATAGTAATCATGGCAATCACGATGATTACGATAGGCATGAATGGCATTTCAAGATGTCAACGATGTGTGACAGCTTTTTTTCTTATGTAACTTAATACAGACAGGAAAAGGGCAGCTGCAATGACTATCAAAAGCAGCTGCCCTTCCTTATTTAAACTTAATAAGGCCAGAATAAGGATACTATATGTTTGAACAGGTAAAGAAATGTTTTGTACTGCATTTTTTAGTTGGAATGCTCATGACCGGGTCTGCGTTGCCGGCAATTGCTGCTAAAAAAGATAGCATCATTGGGAAAGTAAGCAATGTTAAAGAAGGTGCAGGAACTCTTAAGATAGTAAAAAATATCATTGATGCGAATGCAAAGGGTGTACGAATAAGAAAAAAAGGCAAAAAGTCTGCAACACTTTCCGATATTTCGGTGGGCGATATTGTCAGAATCAAGGGGATTTTGGATATTTCGGGAATAATCCGGGTAACAGATATTAAAGATCCGGTAAAACTAAAAGGGTACGATGCCTTAATAACAGGAACATCGGAATATGTAAATACGGCAGAAAAAACTTTCACTGTTTTCGGACAGAAAATAGATGCAAGTAATCTTTCCGGTATTAACATGAGCGGTATGATAATATCTTTTAGCAATATGCGTTCTGGAGTAAGCGTAGATGTATACGTAAAAGCAAAGGGTGGCAGTTTATTAGCTCAGAAAGTGACTATTCGTCCAGAAAGCTGCACATTTTGTCACGACTAAAAGTAGAATTTTGTAAATATTTCAAAGCAATGTCAGCATTGTCCGGTTAGGAAATTGCGTAATACAGGTATCAAGAAAAACGAGAAAAGAAATAATGTTGAGGAGATTTTACCGGGTATCAAATCAGGAGATATAATTTTTCGGACCCCTAATTACAGGACGAAAATGCCACGCGCCTTTCATCCTCACAACAAAAAACAAAATGTACCTTCATTTCGAATTATTCTGTAAAAACGTTTTTATCAGTATGCTCCGCTTAGTTACGGGGAAATAGACCTTTGCAAATGGCCACTGCGTCATTAGTTTTCTTTCATCTTGAAGAACCTCAGGGCATCTCCGCAAGTTCTCGAAAAAACTTCGCTCGTAAAGTGAAGCGTCGCCTGAGGGAATAGCTTCTTCGATAAATTCCCCGAGGACTTGAACAGAACCTACGTATCAGGAACTGCAGGCCAAACAGCTGGAAAACATGTAGCCATTGACGGTTCACTCATTGATTCCATGCTGGGCCGACTATCGCAAAGATTGCAGGAAGGGACATGAATTCAATCCATACCGTCAAAAATATTTTACTGATGGCAAGGCTGATGAGTGATACTTTCAAGTCAAACCGGAATTATAAGTCATAAAGATTTTGATCTCTGGCAGACAGAAGGAAAGTCCTTTGTCTGTTGTATCAGAGAAAATTGAAAGACCTGTATAAAAGCCATTGTCGTTAAACCTATAATGTACCCCAAAACCTGGACAGTATGTTAAGATAGAAAACACGCCTGCCTACAGGCAGGGGAGAAAAGAAAAAGGCTCTTGAAATGAGGAAAGGGGGTGACGGCACAAGAAATATCCATATTTAGTAAAGGAATGAGTATAGAGTATCCGGATCACGTATGGTGTGCGGATATAACGTTACATACGGCTCAATCAGGGGTATGTGTATTTAATGGCAATAATGGACTGGTATAGCCGGTATGTGGTATCGTGGGAAATATCGATAACGCTGGATGTGGGATTTTGTCTGGAGGCATTAGAGAGTGCAATAAGGAATGGACGTCCTGAGATATTTAACACAGATCAAGGGTCGCAGTTTACGTGAGCAATGCGTTTATGGGGAAATTAGACGGAGCTGGGGGTAAGGAACAGCATGGATGGAAGGGGACGGGCGTTTGATAACATTTTTATAGAGAAGCTGTGGAGGTCTGTAAAATACGAGGAGGTGTATTTAAGAGAGTATAAGGCGGAAAGAGAGGCATCGGAAGGTTTGAGGAGGTATTTTGGGTTTTATAACAACGAGAGATTGCATCAATCGCTTGAATACAGAACGCCGGCGATGCTGTATTATCGTAATAAAAAGGCATGGAAAGGAGAGGTGGTAAACAATATTGAACTGACAGGATAAAGATGATAAGAGTGGAGAAACGCACGGCGGATGAGCAGGAAAAACTCCGCTTCCATTCCGTTTTCCTGCTCATCAAATACTAAAATTCTATCTTATTTTTATTAAATAATGGTTTTGACAATGGGGTACACCTTAATTTTGGATACTTCATGATGTCTATCTAAAGGGATTAAAACTTGTTATGAAGCATGTAAAAAAAACACTCATTCTCATTCTTTTTTTTGCAATGCTGCTTCCATGGTGTAAAACAGCATTTGCCGGTGTATCGTATATTTTGAGCAGAAATGCTGATTATTCAACAAAGGATAAGGTATTCCTTACTACGGATACCCTTTACATCCAAATTGCACAGGATATTATTGACTATCGTAACATTAATAAGTCATTCTTTACCTTGAAGTCAGACAAAACAAATCTGAAAACCAGACATTTACTAACATGGAATGACACCTTGAATGTTTTTGTGGGATCGGCTTCACTCGATAGTTTTGCTGTGGGAGATAAGGTAACCGTTCGCATGGTTTTACAGGATGAAAGTAAAGAAAAGAAAATTGTCAGAAAGACAACTATTACGATAGATTATCTGGTAGAGTGGCAACTAACCGGTACTGTTTATAAAGAAACTATTGGTGATAGCAAACAACCACTTGCTGACGCCCGTGTACGAATTCAGGGGGTTGCGGACATAAACTCAGATGATGATAGTTATTATCCAAAAAAAGATAACAAATTCGTTCTTTCTGATAAAAATGGAAATTTTTCCCTTATCCACAAGGGAACACAGGAACAGATTGTTACGATTACCGCCGGCAAGAAAGGGTATAAAAATAGCGGCGTAAATGCAACGTTGGGTCAGGGAGAAAACATCGCACTAATTCTCCCGCCTGTTCCGGCGAAAGATCATCCTTCTTACGAATATGTCTCTCCGTTGGAATGTCAGAATTGTCACGATACTATTTATGATGGTTGGGCTGGTTGTGATATGGCTAATGCAGCCATTAATCCCATCAATCAGCTTGTATTCCTTCTCTATACTGCATGGTATACGACGGGAAACAGGGCAAACTTTATCGACCCATCTATCTTTGACAATCCCAATCCTGAATTTATTGGAGACAAAGGAAAGATATTTGAAGACGCAAATGGGGGGCGATACAAGGTCATTGGTGATGCGGGACATATCCACGATTGTGCCGATTGCCATTCACCATCGTACGCCTCGCGGGTGCAGGGCGATGGTCAGACCCCTCTATGGGATATGAGGGCAGGCGTGTTGACCATTGAGGATAACCTTTCTGAAATTGATAAACAGGGTGTTCATTGTGATTTTTGCCATAAGATTTACTCTGTTCACAAAGGGAAAAAATATTGGACAGAACCAGGGGTAAATTATAAGGTAAAACTCTTGCGTCCGGATCCCTTGCTTAAATCTTCTGCCGAAGGTAAGGTCATTTATGGGCCATTTGATGACGTTATCTATAGCGATATGCATGCGTCCTTCAATCCACAATTCACGAAGAGTGAAGTATGTTCGCCTTGCCATCAGGATGCAAGAAAACTGTACTTACAGCCGACGGATGAAAATAATCAGCCAGTTGGAGAACCAATTGAACGCATCCTCTGGAGTGAGGACACCTACCGGGAGTGGTATTATAGCGGATATAGCGGTCTGGATGGAGACTATCCGGTAAACAATTATGCCGGAAAGGTATTGCAATGTCAGGACTGCCATATGAAAGACCCACCACCAGACCCAACTACAGGCAAATCAATTGCAAATTATGAGGAAGTTACCGACCCTTTTTACATGGTTTCAGTACACAAGAGGGAATATGCAGCCGAAAGGGATCCAAGGACAATTTATCCACACCGCTTCGAAGGAACTAACCAGAATCTGCCGGCTGGAACAAGGAAAAGGTATCTGGATTGGGCGGTAGACCTTACAATTGCCAATGCAAAGCTAGAGAATGGTGTTGTGAGCTTTGCTGTGGACGTTGCGAATTCACATACGGGGCATTCCTATCCATCTGGAGTAACACAGAGAAATGTGGTTCTGCTCGTTGAAGTCACGCAGTCGGGAAAAGCCCTTGGTCAGCTCAATGGCCAAATCATAGATAAACCCGGTGGAAACTTTCCCGATGGGTACTATGGAGGTGAAGGGGATTATGCAGGAAAACCGGGAAAGATATTTATGAAACATAACAGGATGATAGAAGATAATGAGGAACTAAGTCCTTTCTTTTATGACGTCTTGTATGCTTATGCTGTGGAAGAGTTGTATGATACACGGCTCAAGGCAAACCAAACAGACACGACTCATTATGAGTTTCAAACAGTTGATGATGGAGAAATCACCATCACAGCCAGGCTAATTTATCGTTTCCTCCCAAAGGGTACTTTAGAATTCGCAGCCAAATCTGGCTATGTCATTCCACTGGAAGAAAATGATTATGAGTCACATAAGGTGGAAGTTACTTTAACACCTTGAATGAGTCCTCTACAAATATTTTACCTGTCATAGTTGAATAGTAGAAACGGTCTAAATATTTCAGTATTGCACAAATGTATTTCACCCACAATACTGTCGGGAAAAATTTCTCAAATTTTAGTAAATAATTTTTTATGGTGTAAAATATTAACACTTAATTAAGAAAGAAAATTTGTACTTTTTCTAAATACATCAGGAAAACCCTTTTAAAATTCCACAAATAACATTTTTATGTTATCTTGCCGGCAATACGTTGGTTCACCAAAAAGAGCCAATAGTATCACCTCGGAAAAACCTCCATTTTTTCTTATGTAACTTAATACAGACAGGAAAGGGGCGGCTGCTTTCGCGCATTACCGTTAATCATTGCGGCTGCTTCCTTCTTATATGTAAATACGGCAGAAAAAACCTTCTCTATTTTTGGACAAAAAATAACAAAAAAAGAAAAGAAATACTAGCGCATACAGACCAAAGTTTGTTATTTTAGCGGATGTCGAAAGTGTACCTCAATGCCCCAATTATGAACTCTCAAAGAACTAGATTGATACTTTTATTTTAGTTTCAAATTTTGTAAATATTGCAAAAGCAATTTGTAATCTTTATATATTTATTATGCATATAAACTCTCAATCATTTTACAAAATGATAATCAAATATATGAGAAAAAAAGAAAAAGTAGTTGTCGTAACTATAGTATTTTATAGAGTTATGTAAATATATATTATTCTGATCTGTGTAAATTGACTTCTTTGGCAATCATATTGCTCATCAATGTTGGCGATGACAAAGTCATTATACCGAGTGTTTTTGTAGGGTTGTTTGGAATTTCTGATTGTGTAAGTCGATAAATATTGAAATTTTTAATGATCCATATGTGTAAGTTGACCAGCAGGAGCTTGTCTGATGGAGGGACAAGCGCGTACTCTGCAAAAGGTACGTCGTCTGGCAATCGTTTGTCAGGCATCACCGGCACCCTGTCTAAGATTGACGTGGGTTTCTTTAACGACATGTCCGGCAGTGGTCAGCTTCAGATTCTCGAAGGGAAAAGCCCCGAGGCACAGTCCTTCAGACGCTCACCGTTCAGTTGTTGACATTACTCAGAAAGAGGTTACCTGGAATAGCTGGGTAGTGAGTGTGCCCCTTCAGTCGGGGTTGGTATACCTTTTTCGTATCACTCCGGGTGCTGCCATGCCGGAGCCCCTACGGAGTGGCGATTTCTATTCTGGCGGTGTGATGGGCATCGATGACCCGTCAGGCAGCTATCTGACCTGTTTTGATATGGTATTTCGTACCTACGTATCGTTCACGGTGTGGAGTCTTGTGGATGTCCTAGAAGATACGAAACCGCCTATCGGCTGCGTGTCAGGCAAGGTATATGATATTGAAGATAAAAAACTTGAAGGAAAGATGTGGTTTTTAAGATGTAAATTTTACGTGCAGATAGTCATTGCTTGAGCGAAATATCAACTATTAGTAAAAGTACTGGTTATTTAAGCAAATCAAGACTTGCAAATCATCCTTAGAAAACGACCTGTAAGAAACGTATATTATGGTTCTCGGGTTAATACCACGGAATAATCTTCCAGGTGTAAACTCAGTTGTAAAATTCTGAAATGACAAAAGGAAGTTTTCTAGATTAAGGCAAAAATTTTTTAAAAGCGGAAATAAAATCGTTGGAGATTAAATTGGAAAATAGTACAGTAATTGGATTCGATCATTTAGTAAAAACTGGACGCGCAAATGTGCGGCGATTCATTCCCCAGGAGGGCGCCCAATGTCCATGGAAATAAGGACTTGGCCAAACGGTGTGTCTGGTTTTAAAATGGCGCTAACATGGATAGGGTCGCGGTTACTTTAATAGCTACTGGATTTCTTTTCAGAGATATGGGGAACCTGATGAGGTCCAGCAACTTCAAATGCACATATAGAACCTTTTTCTTGTTCAGTTCACCTTTTGTCGGCGTTTTTGGATTTCTGATTTATGGAAATCTTTTATACCAAATATGCCGTCTCTTTTATTTTAACCGGCTTCGTACCGACCCAAAAAACAGGCGGAAATGGAAAATATTTGGCAGGATAAAAATGCGCCGTGGGTGGCAATGCTTATCCCATCATATAAAGAGGAGCTTGGGTCATTCGCCAGTCTCTTTTATCCTGTGCCCTGCAAGTATCCTCACCGACGGGTTGCGCTTCTCATCGGCAATCCACCAGACCCCGTCAAATTCTCAGTCTCTCCAGAAGACATTGTGATGCTTGAAGAATTTCAAGAAAACTTCCTGCGCCTGTCTCTCTGGATTATTTACCGTACTTAAAATCTCATATTCATTTCTGCTAATGAGGCGGAAAAACTCGTGAATCTTCAATACCAGATGGCTCAGTGGTTTGCCGACCGGGCTACTGAAGAATTCGTTTGTGGCCATACGGATGCGCTGTTTATCGAGTTGACTTTGACTTTTCAGCGTCGCTTAGACAAAGAACTGAAACGGGCTGAAGATTTTGCTTGCGAAATATTTGAGCTTCCGGAGATGTCTTTGGTCGACCGGATCGAACAGGAATATCGCCGTCTTGTACAAATATTCGAAATTGGAACCATATCGGGCTTTGAGAGAAAACAATATATCAATCTTTCCCTGAATCCAACAAGGCGACGAATCTGAACAGCTATTTGGGACTTATGGGAAAGCATTTAAAAGAGACAGAATTCGCGGGCAAAGGGCTATTCTCCCGTGTCTGCCAAATGCAACACATCTTAGGATTCCTGCAGCTCGAATTTGTGCTGACTCTGGATGCCGATAGTATTTTGGATTCGGAATATACGATACGGCTTGTCCATGTCCCAGTGGAGCCTGGGAATGAGCGCATTGGTGTTGTCAACTCCCTATACGGCAATACCGAATGCGGAACATTAGAACGGTGCAGCTGGCGCAACTACGGATATGCAGTATATTATCCATCAGGTTTTACAGCGGCAAGAGCCACTTTTTGGGTGGGCGCCAATGCATTGATACAGCGCGAAGCTTTAGACGATATTGTTGTTGAAGATGAAGAAAAGGGGTTTCGTGTGTTCCGTTATATTCAGGACCGTACGGTGATGCGAAGACACCGAATCAAGCGTGGATCTGATTAGCTGCGGCTGGTCACTTTCAATTATCCCGAACGTCTTTCATACAGTGCTACGCCTGCTGATTTTGGATCGTTGCTTATTCAGCGCGTCGTCGTTGGGCTAATGGAGGACTGATTATTCTTCCGAAATTATTAGCTTATATATGGAAACGACGCTTCGTTCCTAAAGTATTGGCTGAATCTTTTTCCGATTCATTATTTGATCTCAATTGCCGCCGTAAATATTGGTTTGATTATTATTATGACGTATCCTTTTGAACGCCCATTAAACATTTTTTGGCTGCCGTTTACGGCTATTCCATCGTACTTTTTTACAGCAGGGATTTGATTCTGGCAGGATACCGGTTAGCTTGATATTTTCCGGGTCTATGCCCTTAATCTGCTTTTTGATTCCCGTTAACCTGGGTGGTGTAATCAAATCTGTCTGGCAGTTTGTTACAAGAAAAAAATACCGTTTTTCACGCACACCAAAAGTCACTGGTATGACACTCGCCCCGCGAAATATGTATTTTGAACTGATACTTTGTTCCTATTGCTTCCTTGGCGCTATTATGGACAGTCTGTATGGCTATCGGTTGAATGCAGGGGTTTGCATTGATAAACGGAATCATTCTATGCTACGCGTTTTATGCTTTTTTGATTTTTAAGGCCAATGTGAAGCAAATGATTCATTCTTGCCGAAGTAAAATAATTGAAATCTGGAATACTATTTTTCCCCTGAAAGATTGTTAGAAGTCGGAGAATGAAAAAAATATCCTTCTCAGTATTCTTTTTTTTTTAATAAGCAGTTGTTTTCCTGCTTTGGCTCAGATTCCGTTAAACCCGGAAGCTTCATCTTTTC
>JAXMAC010000062.1:0-1844 GCA_046350595.1 Candidatus Brocadiaceae bacterium
AAAAATGGCCTTTGTATTTATTAATTTTATAGTAATTTCAAACGCCCTTGTTGGGGCACGGCGCGCCTCCCCACTACGCTGTTATAGAAGTCGCCGAAGGCCCAATTATGACGACATTAAACATCCCGAGTATAAAAAAAAATAAACCTCTTGCCCCGTTCACAACGTATAAGATCGGTGGTCCGGCAGATTTATTTGTTGAAGTTCATTCAATTAAAGAGTTAATCCATGCACTGAAAGAGGCTCAGCATAATCATATCCCTTACTTTCTCCTTGGCTGTGGGGCGAACATTTTAGTTACCGATAAGGGATTTCGCGGGTTGGTGATTCGTAATTTAGCAAATAAGGTCACATTCCTTGACAACCATAAGGTATTTGCAGAGAGCGGCGCAATTATTAACGATATTGTTAATCTGTGTCGCGATCGTGAATTATCAGGGTTTGAGCACTTTGCAGGCATTCCAAGCACCATTGGAGGCGCAATGTGGCAGAATTTACATTTCTTGTCACCCGATAGACAACGGACAATGTTTATTGAAAAAATAACGCAGGTCAGCCATATTTTTACGGAAGAAGGGGAGATTCAAACGGTTGGGGTTGATTATTTTGATTTTGGTTATGATAGCAGTATTTTACAGGTACAGAAAGATATTGTGCTTGATGTTACTTTTCAACTGGAACAGAAACCAAAAGAAGAAATACAGGCGGTGGTAGAATCAAATCTCGCCTGGCGTTCTGCAAAACAACCCCCCTTAGAGGAGTATCCAAGCTGCGGGTCGGTGTTTAAAAAGATCAAAATGCATGATGGAGATATTGGCGCGGGGCGGCTGATTGATCAAGCAGGGTTGAAAGGCAAACGCGTGGGCGGCGCCGAAGTTTCCCGGAAACATGCCAACTTTATCATAAATATGGGTAATGCAAAAGCCGCCGATGTCTTACAACTCATCGAATTAGTACGTGAGGAAGTACAAGAAAAACTGGGATATACCCTGGAACCGGAGATTACGGTTGTTGGAGAACAATGAAAACATGGAGGATGAGAAATTGAAAAGGCCAGGAATTCCCCACCCTCACAATCTCTCAACCTCCTGTACTTTATACCAGACGATTACCTTAGCTTACCTTCACCTGAATCTGTTTCGGTTTAACCTCTTCCTTCTTTTGTAAGGTAATTTCAAGCACGCCGTTCTTGCACTCTGCTGATACTTTATTGGTATCCACAGAAGAGGGAAGATCTATGGAACGCGTGAAACCGCCATAGCGCCTTTCCATGCGGTAATAGTTTTTTCCCTTTTCTTCCTTTTCCTCTTTCTTTTCTCCCTTGATGAGAAGGGTGTCGCCCTGGATGGATATGTCAACTTCCTTTGGGTCGATACCGGGAATTTCTGCCTTTACCGTGATTTTATCGTTGGTTTCCACCAAATCAACGGGAGGCAGCCACGCCCCTGTTTCGAATCCAAACTCCTCACCGCCCTTGAAGAAACGGTCAAACATCCGGTTCATTTCACCCTGTAAAGAGGAAATGGACGGGAAACCCGACCACTTTATCAAATCTCTGGCCATAACATAACTCCTTTCAAAAAAAAGTAAAAAGTATAAAATACGTATTTACAAATGAGGCATTCGGCGACTTAAAAAATGCGCATGGAGAGACGCAAGATTTTGCGTCTCTCCAGTATCGAAATACCTAAGCATTGAGATTAGCAAAATCAATGCCACAATATACTTGAAGGGGGGAAAATATTAATAACAAATTATAAAATAAAGAGTTATAAAAGAGTTAGCACACGTCCGACTATGAAATATAAACTGCTAATATGGCAGAAAAGTTCCCGGAGTTCCGG
>JAXMAC010000062.1:1944-3365 GCA_046350595.1 Candidatus Brocadiaceae bacterium
GGAACGTCTCTACTTTATTTCCTGAATTACCAGGTCGTCAAAATAGGTAGAGGAATCGGACTTTGTCCAGAGACCCACGCCGCCGTTGTCAAAGGTAGTATCACTTACTTCAAATACCTTAGTATTCTCGTAAAAACATTGAATCTTATTTTCATTATAGATAACCTTGAGTAAATGCCATTCTTTTGGTGTAACCTTTGTATTTTTCCCGCCAATCTGGGTACGCTTCCCGTTGGCCACTACATAGAGCCGCACATTATTTTCCAGGGCATTGGCGCGGAGCACATAATAGTTGTTGTTGTCCTTGTATCGGAAAACAAGGCCGCCAGCCTGGTCTGTCTTGCCCCCTTCTGCCCGGAATTTTACAAATACGGATGCATTCTTGTAAGACGCCCCTTCTAAAATCAAGAGCGGGAAGCGATAATCCGTTTCATCGGGTTTCGTTTGTACAACAACATTATCGGCGGAAGGCGCTGGTTCAATTTTTTTAACCATCCAGCACGCCGGATCTCCCTTTCCTGTTAAGGCGCTTTGAAACCCCCGGGGAAAATCGCCGGACTTATCATCATCAAAGTAAATTTCCTTCCTTTCCCCCAGAATTTCAGAAACTGAAAGTTTTTGGCCCTGTTGCGCATAAAGTCCGTGAGAAACCGATACACTCAATAAACACACAGAAAACAATAAAAACGCTTTTTTCATAAATCCTCTTTACCTTCCTTAAATGCTGAATTTTTGTGCGACGACAGGCACGGAAATACTTTTAAAAGAATATGTTATATTGAAAACATAAACGAAAATAATTATACTGCTTTTTTGCAGTATCGCATAGGAATTTTCATTTAATAGAATTATATGTGTGTATAACGTACGGATATCATAAAAAGATAAAATATTTGTAAAATATAAACATTTACGCAAAAAGGACTTATAAAATAATTTTTAAAAATGTGACGTACGTCACAGACAAGTTTAAAAAATTTTTGTAAAATTTAAAGGATTATCACAATGACAGCTTTCTTTTAGGATGTACGACAAATAGGTTTGTTACAAATTGTGCCCAGATGTAACTCAAACCTTCATGTTTGAGTCTTTGGAGGCGATGAATTCGCCATTCTGTTGAGCTATGTTGACGCTGACAAGGCGCAAGCTATCGTCCGCCAGATTATTGAATCAGCCCGTCAGCAAATTTCAGTAGCAAACAAAAAACCTACGGGCGTTACGGTAAGCATAGGAATTGCCCTCTTTCCCCAGCACGGTTGCATCCAAAAGCCTACTGTCGTGTCATTGCGAAGGCGGAACGACTGAAGCAATAGCTGTCATGTTTCTCTGGTATGAAGACGCTTATTGTTACTATATTTCTCCCCTTTGACGGGCAATGGCATTGAACTAAGGAAAGATATTTCAATGTTAAATAAAAGCCC
>JAXMAC010000062.1:3465-19503 GCA_046350595.1 Candidatus Brocadiaceae bacterium
CCCCTGACGTTGTTATTGAGATTGACATAGCTACGAGGACTTTCAAATCAAAATCAATCATATGATTAAAAAACTCATTTCTGTGCTTGGCGGAAAATTCTCTGAGGAGCTTGGAATTGACTTGTCCAAAGGAGAATCCACGGAAATATTCAAGTGGTTCCTCGCCTCGAAGTTATTTGGCGCACGGATAGGGACGAATATTGCCATAAAGACCTATAGAGAATTCGAAAGATGCGGCGTCCTTTCGCCGGAAAAGATTCTTGAGACTGGCTGGGACGGTCTCGTGAGGATCGTGGATGACGGAGGGTATGTACGCTACGACTTTTCCACAGCAACGAAACTCCTTGAGATAATGAAGAACTTAAAGAAATTTTACCATGGTGATTTGAATAAACTCCATGAAATGGCAGATGACGAAGATGACCTGGAAGACTTACTGAAAGGATTAGGAAAGGGAATAGGCGATGTTACTGTAAACATATTCCTGAGAGAACTCCGTTCTATATGGAAAATGGCAAATCCGGCTCCATCCGAATTGGTAATCCTTGCGGCCCGAAATTTGGGATTCATTAGTCAAATGGAAGAACCACTAAGTGCGCTCAAAAAATTCTGGACGCTCAATAAAATTCCCGGTAAAGATTTCAGCGACTTCGAGGCAGCGCTGGTAAGGCTGGGAAAGGATTTTTGCAAGAAACGAAAGTGCAATAAGTGCCCGTTGGAAAGTGAGTGTAAATGTAAAGCAAATTAAGTTTGGTTTTGTGATACAATACCCAACGATTCTCCAAAGAAATTCCTAGCATCCCTGACGAATGGTTTTTTATCAACCAGAACTACCTTTTTTCAATGATTCTGGCTGCAAGCGGATTCGCGCTTATTCGTGTATATTCGCGGCTAAACCCTTGTCTTGTGTATTCGTCTTCCTTATTCTCTTTTTACGTCTCAATCATCTCCACATTTGATCTCGGGATGCTTGCCGTGGAACCATCGGGAAATTCAACCTCAAGTGTACGGACGGTTGCTTCTGTTTCTATCTTTTGCGGTGCAAACGGGAGTGATTTGATTTTGCCGATCTTACCAAAATAGGGCACACGAATGATCCTTATAGGGTCGCCGGCTTCCATGCCCCGCCCAATGGGTTTATCCGTTGCTTCGGTTGTCTTACGCGCCTTATCAAAGGGTATAACGATTTCTGGTCTTACTACCCCTGCACGAATCTGCGTTGCGCCGTTGATAGAGGTTTTTGATCCAGAGCGGGATTTTAATAATTCAAAAGTCCTGTGTGCCATCTGTATTTTACCAAAACCTTCAGTAATAATAAGGGTAATACCGATTTCTTCAGAGCCAGTAATAGCAACACCAAGATCGTACCCAAGCAGTTTCCTGAGATCTTCGTCATCTAATCCACCCACAATAATACCCCTGACACCTGCCTTTTTTGCCTTGTCAATTACATCGTGCTGGATGTATGCGCCGCCAACGATGATCTTTTCTTTATGTGTTGGCACAATACGTTCAGCAGTGAGTATGTCGTCTGGCTTATCTACGGCAAGAGCAAGCTCACCAACGGTTTCTCCGCCCACGCCGAAGATGCCCTGAATAAACGTGGCTGTTGTTTCCATAACCACCCCTTCTTTATCCATGATATCGATCACCGTGCCGTCTACGTATGCATGTACCTCGATGGGTTTTGGCGGTTCTCGTAAGAGTACCTGGCCTGTAACCGTGGATATGGTCTCGATGGTTCCGGTGATGGGCGAAAGCAGGACGGTCTTCATAATCTTGATGAATGGCTTCGTTTCGGCGATGATTTCATCCTTCCGGACGGAGTCGCCTTCTTTCCTGAGCATGTATTCTTTCAAATCTTTAGGCTGAATTCCCAGGCGATTCACGGCATTGATGGCGTGTACCTTGCCCGGCAAATGCGTCCTGGCCACAACGTCTTCAGCTTTTAAGACATCACCCTTTTTGACGACCACGTCACCGAGTAAAGGTAAGACACGGCGGCTTGTAACCTTTGTTCGTTCATTTATGCGTAATCCTGGCGTATATGCGTGAGTCATGTTTCTTAAAACCTCTATTATTGTTTTGTGCTTTTAGCGTAATTTTGAAATCATCCACTTTTTTGAATGATAGAATAACCATAGAAATCTGCGGGTATTAATTTTCTTTCATTCCGGATAAACATCAATTGCCTTTGCCCATTGCCGGAGTTGTTTTACCCGTGACGCCCTGTCTTTTGCTAATGTGATGGGTCTTCCACGGGTATCAATAACGATACCCACACTACCACCAGAAACCTTTGCTTTAACCGGTTTGCCCTTACCGCCACCGACGTCAAAATTTTTTGCGGGTACAACTTCAATCTCTGCGACCCGGTCGATATCAAGCGGCAAAACACGCAATTCTCCGTAGGGCAGTGGTTCTTCTATTTTTTTACCATCGGGCATGGTTATTATGTATGAAATACATTTTTCTCCCGGCTTTCCTGTCGTATTCTTAACAAGGGAAACGCACGTTCCCAAATGGATCAAACAGTCTTTTTCAAACACCTCCGTGGCGGCCTGTTCATTTACCGTTGAAAGGACGCCCAGGTGTGGCATCATGAAGATACTATCAACGGCAATCCTGGTAATACCTTCGGGGAGGAATGCGTCAATCACCATGAGCATGGCCTGCGACCTGCGTGGGGCGTGAGAGAGAACACCGCCGCTCCCAACCAGCAAATCCAGTTTAAGCATATCAACGATGGTATCCCCGGAGATATCCTGTTTAAATGCCTCTGAAATATCACGCTCCCGTTGTACGCCCTTGAGTCCTACTGCCAGTGATTTGTGCTGTTCAAAAGACACCCGCAGCGCCTCGCGCGCGATGGCCTGTTCTATCTGCAACTCTTCCAGGGTCTGGGGAATTGTTGTCGGCCGGATCATCTTGTTCTTAATTCTGTTTCGAAGGTCGGATTCATCCATATCAAACGGTATCCAGCGCAGGATATTATCAAGCCCCGCCTCTGCCAGCACATTCGATATACTATAGCTCATGCCAAGATTGGCGCTTACGGTGCGATTAAAGATTTCTCCGTATACAGAAAATACGTCCGTGGTGGCCCCGCCGATATCCACACCCACAACATTAATATCATTCTTTCTGGCAATCGTCTGCATAATAAGGCCAACTGCACCTGGCGTGGGCATGATAGGCGCCCCTGTCCATGTCATAAGTTTTCTGTATCCCGGCGCCTGGGCCATGACGTGTTCAAGAAAGAGCTTCTGGATTTCCTGCCGTGCCGGAAAGAGGTTTTCCCGTTCAAGCGTGGGCCTGATATTGTCCGTAATGTGGAGAGAGGTTTTTTGATTTAGAATTTCCTTGATTTTCTCCCGCGCTTCCTTATTACCCGCATAAATAACCGGGAGTTGAAAGGTCATGCCGAGTCGCGGTCTGGGGTTGGCGGCGGAAATATACTCGGCAAGCTCCACTACATGAGTTACCGTCCCTCCATCCGTACCGCCCGAGAGGAGTATCATATCGGGCCTCAAATGCCGGATGCGGTCTATTTTTTCATGAGGGAGTCGCTGGTCATTGGACGCTATGACGTCCATAACAATTGCGCCAGCACCGAGCGCCGCACGTTGGGCGCTTTCAGCAGTCATAGTCTTTACAGCACCGGCAACCATCATCTGTAATCCACCGCCAGCGCTGCTGGTGGAGACATAAATATCTACTCCAACATTTCCCCGGGCAGGGGTAATGATCTTTTCACCGTCCAGGATTTTACGGCCGGAGAGTTCCTCAACCTCTGCAAATGCGTTTAAAACACCACGGGTTACATCCTCGAAAGGCGCTTCTACCGTAGTGGGCGCCTCGCCTCGAAAGGTCTGGCGATATACCCCATCCTTCTTCTCGATTAGAATGGCCTTCGTTGTAGTACTACCGCAGTCTGTAGCAATAATAACGTTCACGGCATCACCCTCTTTTTCATTTATTTCGCTTTTTCCAATTCTTCGATAACCCTTTTGACGCCTGCTCTTTTTTCCAGGATTCCCTGGAATACATCATACTCTTCCGGCGTAAAGAAAAAGGTTAAAAATGGTCTGAAAAATACCATAAGCTGACTTCCAAGGTAGTTCAATGGTTGGGCACATTCAAGGAACATCGCTGCTGGAACCGATAGCCTTCGCTTTTGAACTATAGTAACCAATTTCACAATAAGAGCGACTTCCTTTTCGTTTAGGGAGTTGTTTTCAGGAGCTGTGCCTGTACCGAAGGCATGTTTGAACTCCTGACGGATGGATTGCCCATCCAGTTTGTGAAAATATGAGCATATTTTTAAAAATAAATTTTGTAAATACATAACGTTTAAAAATCTTACCAGAACCCTGGCAGTGTTGTCAAAATCAAAACCTTGACAAATAATCACATGCATCTTATAATCCCAACATGCCTGTAATTGAAGCATTAGAACTATCCGGGCGATTTTGTCATTTGCTTAAAGTGTTAATTGGGAGAGGAGATTTCATACATGCCGTACCGGGCGTGGTTTCAGTGTATTTCCGGCTGTGATGAGAAATACGAACTTAATGAGGTTGTTTACCAGTGTAAAAAGTGCGGCGATCTGCTGGAGGTAAAACACGATTTAGACAGGCTCCGCAGGCATACTCCTGAACATTGGAAAAAGCTGTTTGATGAGCGTTACCGGCGAACCAAATGGCCTTACGGAAGCTCGGTTTGGGGCAAGAAGGAGTTTGTTTGTCCCCAGGTAGAAAATAACAATGTCGTCTCTTTATACGAAGGCGGAAGCAACCTCTTCTGGGCAGAGCGACTGGGGACAGAGCTTGGCCTGGAAAACCTGTGGATCAAACAATGCGGCAATGCCCATACAGGATCTTTTAAAGACCTGGGGATGACCGTGTTGGTTTCCATGGTCAAGCAGATGATCTCTGATGGAAAAAAGATAACCGCTGTTGCCTGCGCCTCCACGGGCGATACGTCTGCTGCATTGGCTTCATATTGTGCCGCAGCAGGCATACCTGCAATTGTGTTTTTACCGAAAAACAAGGTATCCCACGCACAACTTATCCAGCCGATTGCCAATGGCGCCCTTACGTTGTCCATTGATACTGATTTCGATGGTTGTATGAAGCTTGTAAAAGAGATTTGTCTCAAAAACAACATCTACCTTGCCAACTCCATGAACTCCCTTCGTATTGAGGGACAAAAGACAGTAAGCATTGAAATAGTTCAGCAGTTTGATTGGGAAGTACCGGATGTAATTATTGTTCCCGGTGGGAATCTGGGAAACACCGCAGCGCTGGGAAAAGGTTTTCTCCTCATGAAGGAAGTCGGCATGATAAACAAGTTGCCACGCATCGTCTGTGCGCAGGCAGCTAAGGCAAATCCCCTCTATCTCAGCTATTTGACCGGTTTTAAAGAATTTAAACCGGTAAAGGCGCAAAAGACGCTTGCCAATGCTATCCAAATAGGCGACCCTGTAAGTTATAAAAAGGCCATCAACGTATTAAAGGTATTTCATGGTATCGTTGAACAGGCAACAGAGGACGAATTGGCAAATGCCTCTGCACAGGCAGACAGGACGGGATTGTTCAGTTGCCCCCATACCGGCGTAGCCCTTGCCGTATTAATAAAGTTAGTAAAGAGGAAAGAGATTGGTCCAAAGGAGCAGGTTGTTGTTATCTCTACCGCTCACGGCTTGAAATTCTCTGAGTTTAAAATAAATTATCACGAAAATAACCTGGAAGAAGTAACCCCACGCTTCGCTAACCTGCCCGTTGAAGTGCCGCCACAGTACGAGGCCGTAAAGTCAGCCATTTTCAGAAAGTTTGAACAGATACCATAGACAACCTCGTATTTTTACAAGTCAGATTCCACCTTATTTTCACGGTCAAAGTCCATAATAAAAGCCTCCTAAAAAAACGTTTTTCAATGGTAGGGGAAGATGATTAAATTCCTTGACAAAAGGTAGGCTACACTTATAATAAATTTGGGATGAAGAAAGGTTTTATAAATATTAAAATTTTAAATTTTGTAAATAGACTTGCGCCGTTCTTTTAAAATGTGACTGGAGAAACTTTGTATGAATTATTTTAAGACAACTCTATTACTCGTTGTTTTAACGCTCCTGCTCGTCTGGATAGGCGGCATGGTTGGAGGGCAACATGGAGCAATGTATGCATTTGCTATTGCCCTGTGTATGAATTTTTTTAGTTATTGGTTTAGCGATAAAATCGTTCTCAGGATGTATGGGGCGCAGGAAGTATCTGAACGTGAATCGCCCGCTTATTATAAAACGGTAAAAGAATTAACCGAATCTGCTGGGTTACCTATGCCCAGAATGTATATTATCCCAACCCATGCAATGAACGCCTTCGCAACGGGGAGAAATACCACACATGCCGCAGTTGCCGTCACACAAGGGCTTCTAGGCTCGCTAACACATGAAGAACTGAAAGGCGTGCTGGGCCATGAATTATCTCATATCAAAAACCGTGATATCCTTATATCCACAATCGTAGCGACTATCGCCGGTGCCATCATGATGTTGTCGAATATGGCGCGATGGGCGGCCTTGTTTGGTGGATATGGTGGAAGGAATGAGGAGGAAGGAAACAGGGGTAATGGTTTGGCGATTTTGTTTATGGCCATCCTGGCGCCCATTGCTGCGCTTTTAATTCAGATGGCTATCTCACGTTCACGGGAATATGCCGCCGATAAAGGTGGCGCTTTGCTCTCGAAAAACCCCCAGGGACTGGCAAATGCCCTGTTAAAGTTGCAGCAGGCATCGATAGCCAGGCCGATGGAAGCAGGTCAGTCAACTGCTCATTTATTTATTGTAAATCCCTTAAGCGGTCGTTCATTTGCCACGCTTTTTAGCACCCATCCACCAATCGAAGAAAGGGTTAAAAGACTCAGGGCCATGGCTTAGGTGGAAGAGAAAAGAATGTTTTTGCAAAAATAAACTTACTTGGAGGAATTTGAATGGTGCACTATACTTGCGATATGTGCGGTAAATCGTTGTTGGCAGAGGAAGATATCCGGTATGTGGTGAAGATAGAGGTTTATGCCGCATGTGACCACGATATGGACATCGAAGAAGATATTATGGATATGGAAGAGGATGACGAAGATGATGAGATGCAGGATGAAATGGAAGAGGCCTCTGAAATTTTAGAAGACGATGAATATAAGACTTTTCGCTTTGATTTGTGCTCCAAGTGTCATAAGAAATATTTGCAGGACCCCTTATTCCTGAAATCATGGCACCCGGTTCGGTTTTCGGAAAATTAATTTTTTTATTCTTTTGATAACAACCATTTACAGTTGCTTGCGCTTTGAAAAAGAAGACAAAGCATACTGCTATGTTTAATATAATCTATGGGAATGACGATAACAGAGAAGATCATTGCTGCACATGCAGGCATCAAAGAAGTACGTCCCGGACAATTTGTTTATGCAGACGTCGACATTTGTCTGGGAAATGACATTACCGCACCTATTGCTATAGAAGAGTTCGAAAAAACGGGAATTACAAAGGTTTTCGATCCGGAAAAGATTGTTTTAGTGCCCGACCACTTTACCCCAAATAAAGACATAAAATCCGCTCAACAGTCAAAATCCCTGCGGGCATTTGCAGAAAAACATCATCTGAAACATTACTTCGAGATTGGCCGGATGGGAATTGAACATGCCCTTCTGCCAGAAAAGGGGATTGTGGCGCCCGGCGACCTCGTAATAGGCGCTGATTCCCACACATGTACCTATGGAGCCCTTGGTGCATTTTCGACAGGCGTTGGAAGTACGGACCTCGCCGCATGTTTTGCCACGGGAAAAGTGTGGCTGAAGGTGCCGGAATCCATTAAATTTGTTTTTCACGGCAAGGTAAAAAATTGGACGTCAGGAAAGGATTTGATCCTTTATACCATTGGGAAAATCGGTGTGGATGGCGCCCTCTATAAAGCAATGGAGTTTGCCGGAAGCGGAATATCGCAACTGCCGATGGATGACCGATTTGCTATATGTAATATGGCAATCGAGGCAGGCGCTAAGAGCGGTATCATCTCTCCTGATAAAAATACCGAAGATTACACAAAAGGAAGAGTGCAGAAGAAATGGGTAACCTACCAAAGCGATCCCGATGCCCATTATACAAAAACATACGAATTTAATGCCTCAGAGATTTCACCGCAGGTCGCCCTTCCCAGTTTACCGGAAAATACAAAACCGGTGGATGAAGTTGCCGGAATTAAGATTGACCAGGTAGTTATTGGTTCCTGTACCAATGGAAGGATTTCAGACCTTCGGATAGCAGCCCAAATCCTCAAAGGAAAGAAGGTGCATCCTTCTATCCGCCTCATCGTTATACCTGCAACTCAGGATATTTATAAGCAGGCGATTAACGAGGGGTTGATGAACATATTTATTGACGCCGAGGCGGTAGTTTCCACACCGACATGCGGCCCTTGCCTGGGTGGTCATATGGGAATCCTTGCCGAAGGTGAGCGGGCATTATCAACGACCAACCGCAACTTTGTCGGTCGTATGGGACATCCCAAGAGTGAAATATATCTTTGCAATCCGGCAGTTGCCGCTGCGTCTGCTATTACGGGGAAAATAACGCCCCCTGATGAGGTTGTAAAGAAATAATCGCTCTAAGAATGGAGCATACAAGAGATATGAATACAACCATCCTCTTACACAAATTTTCAATAGAGGAATATTGTCGCCTGTCGGAAAAGGGGATTTTACAGGAAGACGAACGTGTAGAGCTTATTGATGGAAAAATTATTGATATGACTCCGGTAGGGAGTGTACATACTTCGTGTGTGAATCGTTTAAATTATTTATTTGCCAAATTAGCGAAGAGAACTATCGTAAGCGTTCAGAACCCTATTCGCATAGGAGAATTTTGTGAGCCACAACCTGATATAGCCATTCTGAAATATAGAAATGATTTTTATGCGGAACATCATCCAGTCGCTGATGATGTTTTATTATTAATTGAGGTTGCCGATAGTTCGCTGGAATATGATAGAGAAGAGAAAATTCCCTTATACGGCAGGGCTGGAATTCCGGAAGTATGGCTGGTGAATTTAATCGAAAATTGCATAGAGATGTTCAGGTCTCCTTCGTCCGAAGGATATAAAAATATCATGAAGTTTTTCCATAAGCACATTATATCACCGGAAAGTTTCCCGGATATTCGGCTGACTGTAGAACAGATACTCGGTGGTTCAGGAACTGCAAAAGCGGGTTTATCAATGTAAAGGATGAGATTTTAGAATTAAAAAGTCGGGAAAAGTAAAGATGGAGAGTATGAATAAAACTATGTCACAGAAAAAATATATAGGGCTTGATATTGGCTCGGTGAGCGTAAAAGCAGTTTTGATCAATGAACGTAAGGAAATCCTGGAAAACCACTATATCCGTTCGCATGGTCAACCTGTTGAAACATTTCTTCTCGTGTTGAAAGACATGTTTAACAGAACTCACATTGATGATATTGACGGCATAGCTATTACAGGCTCAGGCGGAAAATTTGTATCTCAACTAATGAATATTGCCTTTATCAATGAGGTTGTTGCACACAGTACTGCAGCAACAACATTATATCCGGAAATTCGCACGATTATCGAGATCGGCGGTGAAGATTCAAAGCTCATGCTCGTTGAAAAGGATGAAACAACAGGGCAAACAAAGGTTTCTGACTTTTCCATGAATACCATGTGCGCTGCAGGGACAGGTTCGTTTTTGGACCAACAGGCAACAAGACTGGATATTGCCATTGAGAAGGAATTTGGAGATCTTGCCTTAAAATCTAAAAACCCGCCCCGTATTGCCGGCCGTTGCAGCGTATTTGCCAAAACGGATATGATCCATCTCCAACAAGAGGGCACACCGGTGCATGACATTGTTGCCGGTCTCTGTTACGCTATGGCCAGGAATTTCAAAAGTAATATCGGCAAGGGAAAGGAATTTCATAAACCCATTGTCTTTCAGGGCGGTGTAGCGGCAAACGTCGGAATGATCAAGGCATTTGAAGATACCCTGGAACTCAAAACCGGCGAGTTAATCATCCCAAAATACTTTAATGTTATGGGCGCAATTGGCGCGGCATTTTCAATTATTGACAAGGGTATCCATACACCTTTCCGCGGTTTGAAAGAGATCGAGGAATACCTGAGGAATCGCAGCGCAAAACCATCAGACCTTGAACCTCTCAAGTGTGATAATTATAAAGTCGTCGAAGCAATCCATCCTATCGACGGAAATGAAAAAGCAGAGGCTTATGTCGGGGTGGATGTCGGTTCAATTAGCACAAATATTGTTGTTATTGATAAAAACAAAAATGTACTCGCACGACGTTATCTCATGACCGCAGGGAGACCTCTCGAGGCTGTGAAACAGGGTCTTTACGAGGTAGGTTTAGAGGTAGGCGATAAAGTAAACGTGTGCGGGGCAGGAACTACCGGTTCCGGCCGTTACCTGACGGGAGATTTCATCGGCGCTGACATTGCCAAGAATGAAATTACTGCTCATGCAACTGCTGCTGCGAATGTAGATAAAAATGTGGATACCATCTTTGAAATCGGCGGACAGGATTCAAAGTTTATCCGCCTGGTAAACGGGGCAATTGTGGATTTCGCCATGAACAAGGTGTGCGCTGCAGGTACAGGTTCGTTTCTGGAAGAACAGGCGGAAAAACTCAGCGTAAGTATTAAGGGAGAATTCAGCAAAAAGGCCCTTTCCTCATGCTGTCCTTCCCATCTTGGTGAACGATGCACCGTCTTTATGGAATCTGACCTGAATCATCACCAACAACGTGGCACTTCTAAAGAAGACCTGCTGGCAGGTCTCAGTTACTCGGTAGTTTTGAACTTTATCAACAGGGTTGTTGAGGACCGGCCGATTGGAAACACCATCTTCTTTCAGGGCGGTGTAGCTGCTAATCGTGGCGTAAAAGCCGCCTTTGAAAAGGTAACCGGAAAGAAGATCATTGTGCCCCCCCACCATGACATCATGGGGGCTATCGGTTCTGCCATTATATCCATGGAAGAAAGGACCTGGGAAAAATCCAAATTCAAGGGATTTGACCTGAGGAACAAGAGATATGAACTGACATCCTTCGTTTGTAAGGATTGTTCCAATATTTGTGAAATCAGACAGGTTAATATCGAGGGCGAGAACCCTCTGTATTACGGAAGCCGTTGCGGTAAATTTGACGATGACAGGTCTCTGAAAAAAGGGAAACACCTGCCAAGGCTCTTCCGCGAAAGAAAAGATGCGCTCATCAATACCTATAAGAAAACGAAACCTGAGAGTCCTGTCGGAAAGATCATTGGAATTCCGCAGGTTTCCAGTTTTTATCATGACCTTTTTCCCATGTGGAAGGCATTCTTCGTTGAATTAGGTTTTGACATAGTAACCTCAGGCGATACAAATAAAGATACTGTTTACCATGGGGTCGAAGTGATAACGGCAGAGACATGCTTCCCCATCAAGGTGGCTCATGGACATGTTATCGATATGCTGGAAAGAAAAATTGATTATCTTTTCCTGCCCAGCGTAATTAATCTAACGCACTCAAACACGAAGTTTACCCATTCGTATGCATGTCCCTACGTGCAGTGCCTTCCGTATCTGATAAAAGCAGCGATAGATTTTAAGGATAAGAACTTCACGGTACTGTCTCCGGTCATACATTTTGAGTATGGCGAGGAGTATGTAAATAAAACCTTACGTGAACTTGCCCGGGAAATCGGAAAGTCTGGGGATATTGTAGAAAAAGCCATTCGGGCAGCCCACGAATCACTCCAGAACTTTAATAATACCTTGCAAGTACGCGGCAAGGAAATACTGGATAAACTAGGAGAGAATGAAAAGGCATTCGTACTCATTAGCCGTTCGTATAATGGATGTGATACAGGAATGAATCTCGGTCTTCCTGAAAAACTTCGAGACTTGGGTATTCTGACCATTCCTCTTGATTATTTGAAACTGGATCTTGATGAAATAGCGCATGATTATCCCAATATGTACTGGAAAACGGGTCAACGCTTCCTTGCTGCTGCGAGAGTTATTGCAAAAGACAAGAGACTCTACCCGCTGTATATTACTAATTTTGGCTGCGGTCCCGACTCATTCATTACAAAATTCTTTAACAAGGAATTGTGCGGTAAACCATGCCTGACAATTGAGATTGATGAACATAGTTCCGATGTGGGGGCAATAACCCGGTGCGAGGCATTTATTGACAGTTTGAAAAATGTAAGGCCAAATTCTGACAGTAAAAAGATCAGGCATGATGTCCCCTTCCGGGAACTTACGGAGAGAAAAAAGAGGATTATTTACATCCCTTACATGTGTGACCATGGCAGAATGATTGCCGCTTCAATGAGGGCGAATGGCGTATCGGCAGAGTCGCTCCCTATGGCTAACAAGGAGTCAGTAGACGTCGGTCGAAAATTCACGTCGGGAAAGGAATGCTACCCAGCCATTCTTACAACGGGTGATATTGTAAAGAAGGCAATGAGTCCTGATTTTGACCCTGAAGCAAGCGCCTTTTTTATGGCAACAGCATCAGGCCCATGCCGGTTTGGCCAGTACAATAAATTTCATCGTCTGGTTTTGGATGAACTCGGATTTCCAAATGTACCCATCCATACCCTTGACCAGGAAGAAAACTATGGAGAAGATACCAAAAACCTGGGTACGCGCTTTCGCAAGCTCTCATGGAATGGCATTATGTATATCGATCTCTTACAAAAAATGCAGGAGAGACGAGGCCGTATGAAATACACAAGGGTGAAACGGATGCTATTTATGAGGATTTTGTAAAAAAGGCAGAAGATGCGCTTGAAAAACATCTGGATCTGGTAGAGTTTGCCGGAAAAGCGGCGGATGCATTCTTAGAAGTAAAGGTTGACAGAAGCAAGCCAAGACCGTTAATCGGTATCATTGGAGAAACCTATGTCCGGTGCAATGAGTTTGCAAATAATTTTCTGGTAAGAAGCATCGAGAAGCTTGGCGGCGAGGCATTTGTACCGCCGTTTTCAGAATGGATTAATTATATAGCGCACTGCCGCCGTGAATCATGTCGCTTTGAAAAGGATTATAAGGGATATCTGGGTGAAATTATTTCTGATGTCGTACAGCGATACGATGCTTACCGGCTTACCCGAGTGTTTAAAGGTAAGGTGAAGCGCTTCCTGAAAGACGCATCAATAAAAGAACTTATCAGGAAGGGGAAGCCTTACATTGACGATTCTTACCGGGGTGATCCGGTACTCAGTATGGGAAAAGCGGTTGAATATGTCGAAGAAGGTTTTGATGGCATTATAAATGTAATACCCTTCCACTGTATGCCGGGAACCGTGGTAAATGGCGTGCTTGAAAGATTTGTAAAAGATCGTGAAAATATACCATGCCTGAAACTTTCATTCGACGGCCAGGAGCAGACGAATGAAGAAACACGGCTGGAGGCATTTATGCACCAGGCATATCAAAGGATGGAAAGCCACAGGAATTCGCACGCGCCAAAAGGGCATAAAACACCCTTAGTAAAAAAGACACGAACATTAATTACATCAGCGAGGTAAGTATGAAAGGTAAATGCTGGAAGTTTGGGAACAACATTAATACAGACGAAATTATCCCTGCACGGTATTTGAATACCACAAACACGAAGGAACTGGCTTCCCACTGTATGGAAGATGCCGACCCAAACTTCATGAAAAAAATAAAAGCAGGAGACATTATTGTGGCAGGCGACAATTTTGGGTGTGGTTCGTCACGTGAACATGCCCCCATTGCCATTAAATTCTCCGGAATTTCGTGCGTGATTGCAAAATCCTTTGCCCGTATTTTTTTCAGAAATGCCATTAACATCGGACTGCCTATTTTTGAGTGTCCGGCGGCAGCAGAACAGATTCGGGAAGGAGATGAAGTAGAAGTTAGCCTCGCATCCGGAGAGATACACAACCTTACATCCAAAAAACGATTTAAATTCGAGCCATTTCCCCTTGAGATGCAGGAGATCATCCAGGCAGGCGGGTTAATGAATTTTGTGAAAAAGAAAATGGCCGTGTAATTTTTTACCACAAAGACGCAATGCAAACCTTAGAAATAAAAAAAAGCATCCACTGGGTTGGCGTATTAAACGCCACGCTCAGGGTGTTCGATGTGGTATTTCAAACAAAGTTCGGCAGTACCTATAATTCCTATCTTATTCTTGCAGACAAACCCACGCTCATCGATGGCGTGCACGAGAAGTTTACCCCTGAGTATCTTGACAAACTCCGCTCACTCATCAATCTCAAAGATATCTGTTACATTGTGGTTAATCATACAGAGATGGACCACTCCGGGACGCTGGCACATTTATTGAAAGAGACACCCGATGCCCAAATTCTCTCAACAAAGACAGCCGCCCTCTTCCTGAAAAACATCCTTCATTGCGATTTCCGGGGAAAGGTGGTTGAGGATGGCGAAACGATAAGCGTGGGCAATAAGCAATTAAAATTTATCCATGCCCCTTACTGGCACTGGCCAGACACCATGTTTACTTATCTGGAGGAAGACCAGGTGCTTTTTCCCTGTGATGGATTTGCAACCCATTTCTGCGACGAACGCCTCTTTGATGACAAAGTGGATGATTTTACCGAAGATTTCAGACATTACTTTGAGCACATCATGGGTCCTTACCGGAAGAAGATATTGGAAGCGATAGATAAGATCCGTAATTTGAAGATTCAGGTAGTAGCTCCAAGTCACGGTCCTATTCTTCGGACAAATCCCTGGAAATATATTAAGGCCTATGAAGACTGGAGTACATCCAGAAAAGACCCGAACAAGAGGCTCGTCCTTGTCCTTTACGCATCAATGTATGGTAATACGAAAAAGATGGCAGAGGCAATTGCTAAAGGCGCTTCCACGATGAATACCGAAGTCAAACTGTATGATGCTGCTGCCGTTTCACCTGAATATGTGCGGTGTGAAATAGAATCTGCCGATGGTGTCATATTTGGTTCGTCCACTATAAATGCAGATGCATTACGCCCTATATGGGATATTATCAATGTATTATTTAGCGTCAACATAAAAGGAAAGAAATGCGCAACTTTTGGCACGTATGGATGGAGCGGCGAGGCCACACGGCTTATGGAAGACCGGTTAAAAGGTCTCAAGCTTACTACGGTCCAGCCTCCTTTCAAAGCGCTTTTCAGACCCACCGATGAAGACCTCAAAAAGTGCTCCATCTTTGGCTACGACTTTGCCACATCGCTGACAATCAGTTCAACGTAATCGGGTTTTCTCCAATTTTCCCCCAATCGTTCTGCTATTTTTTTTCGTGCCTTGGTGTCTTTGTAGCAAATTGTTATCTGTGTAATCTGGCTCGAAAATTTCTTATTAAGCGATGCCGTGATGTTTCGGTGTGTCCTCACACCGAAACGGATGATTTGCCGGGTTAAACAGGTACGTTAAATTTTTTTTAAAAATATGGCTTTTGTAACTATTCACTAAACAGTCATTTACAACTTATTTTTCTGAAATGTGACGTACGTCACAGACAACAAACAAAAAATATGGTAAAAGACGGTATCTTGTTTCTTACAAACTATTGAATCGAGTTCTTAGTAATATAATATCTATATGATAGAGTTACAATATTCATTGGTAATCGAGGCTACTGAAGAACCTGGTTTTTTTGGATTTTATTCTTAAATTATTATTCAGAACAGGCAGGAGTTGGTGGGTATTTAAAACAAGAGATGGGTGATTGCGCATTTGAACACACCGAAACGTATTTCACAGATTAAAGAACTTGTAAGAGATGGTAAATATAGATTAACATTCCACGCAGAGGTGGAAAGAGATGCGGACAATATACTTATTGGTGAGTTAGAGGAAGTTTTAACATGCGATAAATGTGAGATTATAGAAGATTATCCGAATGACCTAAGAGGGCATTCTTTTTTATTACTTGGTTTTACAGAGCAAGGACAGCCAATCCATGCGGTTTGTTCGATT
>JAXMAC010000063.1:0-3750 GCA_046350595.1 Candidatus Brocadiaceae bacterium
CAGACAACGACCAAATAGCTAACAAATTTCATTAAATTTTAACGGATGTTCCCCTGCAATAAAAATCGTAATTGGAAATAATATGAGTAGGTAGTGCTATATTTTTCAAAATAACGTAGCCACTATGTATGTAGACACCTCTATTATCACCCAAGAAGGGAAATCCGTGCATCCGACACCTCCTTCGCGAGTTATACCGGGAAGAGGGAAAGGTAAAGCACCGTACCATTGCAAATCTGAGCGGATGGACTCCGGCAGAGATAGCGGCAATTCGCTTGGCGTTGCGGCATAAGGATGATCTTGCCAGGATAGTCCCCGTAAAGGAATCGGTGGTGATACGGCAGGGGTTGTCGGTAGGCGCTGTGTGGGTAGTCTATGAGGTATCGCGGCAGTTGGGGATAGTGGATGTATTGGGGAAGAGTCGGGAAGGGAAGCTGGCGTTGTGGCAGGTGATAGCCAGGGTAATCGATCAGGGACCGAGGCTGTCGGCGGTGCGGTTGGCGGGGAGTCATGCGGCGTGTGATGTATTGCATCTTGACAAGTTCAACGAAGACGATTTGTACGAGAACCTGGATTGGCTATGCGAAAATCAGGTTTTAATTTCTTCACTCTCCTGCAAGAAGATATTTTCAGGCATGTTCGGTATTAGTTTATTTTTATAAGCGCGGGAAAATAATGTCATGATCGCCCTCTTTCCCGTTTCTTCCAGATCAGCCGTAAAGTTGTTTACATACAGTTGGATATGCTGCTTTCTCACACTTTCATCCATTTCCTGCGCATGTTGCCTGACATATTTACTTGAGGATGCCTGGTGGGCAAATGCATATTCAACACTCTTTCTGAGAATACGATTCACCTTTTGGGCAATATCTAAAGGTACTTTCCTTTTGACGACAATTCCACCGAGTGGGACAGGAAGTCCTGTTTGAGTCTCCCAGTATTCGCCCAAATCCAGGATTTTAACCAGACCCTTTGCCTGATAGGTAAATCTGTTCTCATGGATAATAACGCCCGCTTTTGCCTTATTTTGTAAAATTGCATTTTCGATATCAGAAAAACGCATTTCGACTTTCCTGGTCGCATCGGGGTATGCCAGACTGAGCAAAAAGTTGGCAGTTGTGTACGTTCCTGGAATTGCAATGGTAATATCCGCAACATTTATTCTTTGATACGCTGGTTTTGAGATTAATAATGGTCCGCAATTATTACCCAGGGCACTCCCTGCATGTAACAGTATATAATCTTTTGTGAGATGGGCGTAGGCATAATAGCTCAATTTTGTTATATCCAGCGAACATCGAAAGGCGCGCCTGTTCAATTCTTCCACGTCGGCAATGGTTACTTCAAATGAAAGCCCTTCTGTGTCAATCTTATTATTTATCATGGCATCAAAGATGAAGGTATCATTGGGACAGGGAGAAAAGCCGAGGGATAGGTTCATCGTATTTGTATTGCTCCGTACTTAACATTAAGGAATTTCCATCAAGAGACTCAAATCATTCACGTACACTAACTAAACGATCAATAATCTTCATAGCCATTTTATTTAAATTTTCAACAGCCAGTGGGATGTTCCAGGTATCTTTATCCCAGAGTTGTACATAATTAGAACTAGATCTGATTTGCAGGCACGGCACACCCTCAGTCAAACACGCATATAAAAACGCTGCGCCTTCCATACTTTCCACGTCGGGATGGTATTTTTGCACGACTTTATCTATACCCTGCTGATTGCCATTAACTTTATTAACACTGATGCCCCTTACCATTTTCCTTAATTCCGGTATTCCTTGAATAAGATCAGGCGTCTGGTTCATCAAAGCGCCTGCAGTATAAGGGAACTGATCGGGATGTAACAACTGTAATTCGACAAGGTCTAAAAACTTATCTTTATTTTCAACACCCAGGTCTGCAATTCGTTCTTCAACAACATGTACCACTTCTCCAATGGAGATATTCTTATTAAAACTCCCTGCTATCCCAAAATTTAATGCATGATCATATTTATTGCGTGCTAACATTTTACCCAAGAAATAGGCTGCGTGCATCAAACCGACCCCTGTAATTAATACATCTATGCTAGAGCAGTGATAGATAAAAGTGTTTATTAAGAATGGATCATCTTTTGTATATCCGAGAGATGATAAAAGTGGTTTAATTTCAAGGACGGTCGCTGCTACAATAAGTATTTTCATTTACGGGTTTCCGGAGTATAGTTCGATTGTAAATACTCAACAATTTGACTCGCTATGTCTTCCGGAATAGGTGCGCCATAGACATTGATCATCTTTAAAACCTCCGCTTTCCAGGTAGCAGTGGGTAGTGGTGGTTGCATGGTAATGTAGGTGACGCTATGACAAAACCGACAATATGTCTGTACAACATCTTTGCCATTTCCCGGGGATAGCTCCGGCGTATTAAGGGGGTATGCCCCTCCACTATATATTGCGTCAGGCGCATGTTGAAGAGGACGATACTGTGAAACGCTCCCCAACGTACCCTGATAATACATACCACTGTTTACAATTCCAGGCAGTTTACTCTGGGCAAGAATTGGTTCACTTATGATGACAAGAAAAAACACGGTGAGAATATATTTTAACTTTTCCATATACTTTTACATTATTTCGAGTCACCCACGATTATCTCCTGACGTTCAATCTTATTCCACAGATAACCTCCTGGATTCCATACCCCTTCGTCAGGTTGGATGTTACCTTTTTCATCGGTTGCCCGCACAGCGAGGGCGTAATTGCCCGTATTCTTCGGCGTCCAGACTATTTCCCATGTACGAAATGAATAAATTCCGTAGTCTGTTCCGAGCTTTGTATCCTGCCACTTTTTCCCATTATCATCAGAAAACTCCACTTTAATAACACGTCCATAGCCACTAAACGCAATACCCCGTATCGTTACTGCCATCCCCATGGGGATTTTGCTCGAACCATCCGGCGAAATAATAAACGAACGTATAGGCATCATTCCAATCGGAACCATTTCCACGCAACCCTCTTTTACATCATTTGGAGTGGTATTGCCGCGCGGTGTATTCGGGACACGATATGCTTTTTTCGTCCAGAAATTGGTGTCAGGTTCCGTTAAGACATGAATCCATGTCAACGCCTTTATCCAGTATGTCGCAAACTTACCAGGAACGACAAGGCGCGCAGGAAAACCATTCAGCATGGGAAGTGGTTCACCATTCATCTCATAGGCTACGAGAGTTTTATCGATTGCAGAATCAGTTAAATTCAGGGATTTTTTATATTTGTAAGAAGGATTGTCTTTAAGTCCCCGACCACAGTCAAGTCCTTCAAATTGCACCTGGAGCGAACCTGATTTAACACCTGCGGCATCGAGCAAGTCTTTCAGACGTACTCCTGTCATAAGAGCATTACCCATAGACCCGTTGCCCCATTGTGCGCCGGGCACGCGCGGCTGGAAACGGCTGCGACTATTACCGGAGCACTGATTGACGGCGGCAACAGTGGTAGACGGGTATTTGTTTATAAGATCAGACATGGATAAGGACAATGGCTTCTCAACATTTCCATCAACAAAGAGTCGCCATTCGGAAAGGTTCACTGCGTTAGGAATATTATCAAGATGCCATCGCACATAAAAGGCGGCATTGGGGGTGAAGGGTGTAAGAAAGTACGGTCTGGGCGTCTCGAGCAACACAGGGCGGTCGGTAAGCTGAATTAAGGGAAGTTTTTGTGGGTACAGAACAAAGGGCCCAACAGCTCCCCA
>JAXMAC010000063.1:3850-19312 GCA_046350595.1 Candidatus Brocadiaceae bacterium
CCGGAGATTTCCATTCAGTAACTCTTCGGTAAAATCACCAAAAATAGGACCGTGGTGTACCTGGAGGAAACTGATCCCCTGATTGATTAAATTTAATTCTATTAAAACCGCTTCCCCGTTTTTATTAATTGCGAGATCCCATGATACCATATCGAAATACAACAAATAACGGTGAAGATCTTTCGCGAAGTTCAGAACTGATGAATAATTGGGTATGTAAGTATTTTCAAAAAAATAATCGGTATATGGATGGCGATGGTATTTTTTAAAGTATTTATCGACAGCAAATTTATTCAACTTACCATCATTGCTCACCCCGCAATTTACCCCCCCTTGAGTTACGTTGTAATCAAGATAATGACCATCGCTTCCAAATTTAACGATCGTTTGTAAGACATGTATAGTGTCATGTATTCTTAATGTAACAACCCTCAAGGTATTCACCGAATGAGGATAAATATTTTTCAAGACACTATGTTGTTCCAAAAATTCCTGAATGAGAAAATCTCTTGGAATAGTCCTCTCTATATCCTTAATAGTCATAGCGTTCCCATCTCTGAGAATTTTCTGGGAATGCATTTCTAATTTCATGATATTTTTTCCACCGCTGCTATCCATAGAGGGTTTCACAATGTAATCCCCCTGATACTTTTTTAAATAATCATGTACCTTATTGTCAGCTATCCCTTCATAGTTTCCATCATAGTATCGACCATTTATATTTCTCAGAATAGTCCCAGGTGTTTTCACTACCGGAAATAATCTGTCGTAATTGTTCTTGTCAACATAAGCGCGGAAGAGATCTTTCCTGTCGAGCTTCGGCTCAATAAATGCATAGAAAATATCTTCGGGTATATAACGATGGTCATCAATACCATTTACACTGATGTATGCCCTGTGCCACGAGGTATCGGTTTTAAGACCGTGTTCTTCCCAAAAGACTTTAATTTTATTGTTTAAAGCATCATTCAGTTTAAATTCATTAAGACTTGGATTATTGAGAAAGATATGCTCAATTTCTTTCTTTTTTATACTTTTAAGCCGGATATATTTTAATCTATTTCTTGATTTGATATACAATTGTTTTAGATTTTGTCGTGAAAAGCTATTCTTCATTTTATTATTGGGTAAAAAGCAATATATCAGTTTTTATCATCACACTTCATTCTCGATATACCCTTTTGTCCCTGAAAAGTTAATTATTTTTGCAGGATTTCCAGAAACAACAGCATTATCGGGAATTGATTCTGTTACAAAACTGTTCGGTGCAATTAATACATTATTACCTATGGTAATGTTTCCTACTATTACTGCATATGCACCAATCCATACTTTATCACCAATGACCGGGCATCCCAAATTTTTCCCTCGATTTACCTGACCAATTATAGCGCCGGCTTGAATATTAACATTGTTGCCCAGCTTAGCGCCTGGGTTGACAAGAATCATACCTATGTAGCGAAGATGAAGCCCTTTTCCAATATCCGCCAAAGGATGTATCTGATAACCAAATTTATAGCTATAACGCTTCAACAACAGCCTGATCATTTTAAAAATAATAATGTGCTTCTTATAATACTGAGCAAGCCTTAACCAAAAAAGGTAACGTACAGAGGGAACAAACATATAGGCCACAATAAAAGAAGGCAAACCTGATTTACCTCCTGTATTGCGGTAAAAATCGTATCGAATCAAATTAATGAGTTCTTTTACATCCATAATTATCAAATTCCATTATAACTTTTTCACTCTTTCTTAGTTTTACATTCCAGACATATCTATTATGCCTTACATGTCGACTATATACTACATTTTTATAATTCATTCGGTCAAGAAAAACATTTAAATCGAATATAGGATGTTTTCGTTATCCAAAGTCATTCCTCCTTCGCAATGACACGACAGTAGGTTTTTTGCACAGACTCATAACCCTTAGATTCCCCATTTTTTGTTAATTTCAGTTAAGACATTTTTAGCCGTGAAGCCAAAATGCTCGGCCAATACCCTTGCAGGTGCAGATGCCCCATAATGGTCAATGCCAATAATCATACCGTCCAGCCCAACAAATTCATACCAATTACTCCTTACTGCGGTCTCGATTGCAACCCTCTTCCTGCAAACCGATGGAAGTATATGCTCTTTATATTCCTTGGAACTCAATCTGAATAGTTCAAAACTAGGCATGCTCAATAATCGCGCCTTTACTCCTTTTGCGTGGAGTTGGGAGGTAACATCCAGGGCAACAGCAACCTCAGAACCAGAAGCCATAATGATAATTTCCGGCTGTCCTTCAGCATCTTTCAGTATATAAGCGCCATTTTTTACATTGCTTTGTGATGGGTATATTGTACGATTTAATACCGGAAGGTCTTGTCTGGTGAATATCAATGCCGTAGGACCATCTTTGTGGTTCAGCGCCTCCATCCAGGATGCCGCTGTTTCTGTTGCATCCGCTGGTCTTATTACCCGGAGATTCGGGATTAATCGCAGAGATGGCAGGTGTTCTATAGGCTGGTGGGTCGGTCCGTCTTCTCCAACAAAGATACTATCATGGGTGAAAACATAGACGACCTGAAGTTTCATTAATGCAGCCAGCCGAATGGAAGGCCGCATATAATCGGAAAATGTCAAAAAAGTAGACCCAAAGGGAATAATCCCCCCATAGAGCGCCATTCCATTTAATATCCCCCCCATGGCATGTTCTCGAATACCAAAATGGATATTACTTCCGGCAAATGCGCCTTTATCAACAGATGGAGAACTTTTGATATAGGTCTTTGTAGACGGATGAAGATCTGCAGAACCTCCAATAAACGATGGTATCTTTTGTGCAATTATCTGCATCATTTCTCCTGATGCTGAACGGGTGGCCACCGCATCCTTCTTTATCGTTTTGATTAATTCTGCTTCCAAATTCTCCGGAATGCCTTTTTTAAAATAAACATTCCATAATTGCGATAAATCAGGATTTTTTTCTTTATATTTACTAAACGTGTTTTGCCAGTTTGCGTATTCCACCTGGAGCTCGGCGACACGACTGCTGCAAAGTTGTCGTACCTCGTCAGGGATATAAAACGTTGGTGTTTTAGGCCAACCAAGGTTTTCTTTAGCAAGTTCCAGTTCTTTAGCGCCCAGCGGTTCACCGTGCACAGAAGCAGAGTCCTGTTTGTTTGGACTTCCCCTCCCAATGTGAGTCTTTGCAATAATTAATGAAGGCATTTCCTTTTCATTTCGCGCGGTATCGATTGCACTTGCAATTTCTTCGTGATTATGTCCATCAATTTTAAAGACACGCCAGTGATAGGATTCAAACCGTTTTGCGACGTCCTCGGTAAAGGTAAGAGAAGTCTTGCCTTCAATGGTAATTTGATTGGAGTCGTAAATATAAATAATATTGGAAAGACCCAGATGTCCGGCAAATGATGCTGCTTCTGACGTTATCCCTTCCATGAGATCGCCGTCGCTTACTACACCGTAAATATGATGATCGATAATCTTCGTATTCCCCTTATTGAACCGTTCTTCCATAATCCTCTGTGCCAGAGCCATGCCTACTCCGTTGGTAAAACCCTGTCCCAGCGGACCGGTGGTTGTTTCAACCCCTGGTGTATGTCCATATTCGGGATGGCCAGGCGTCTTGCTTCCCAGTTGCCGGAATTGCTTTAGTTCTTCCAGCGACAAGTCGTAGCCAAAGAGGTGAAGGAGTGAATATAACAACATGGAACCATGCCCCGGAGACAGTATGAACCGGTCTCGGTTAGGCCATTGTGTATCCTTAGGATAAAACCGCAGAAATTGCATCCACAGGACAAAGGCAACATCTGCGAATCCCATGGGAAGACCGGGATGCCCTGATTGCGCCTTTTCAACGCCATCCGCAGAAAGCATGCGAATAGTGTTTACCGCAAGATTGATTTTGTTTTTGTCTATGGTACTGATGAGCATACAAAAATGTCCCTTTCTTTTAATAATTCCCCTAATTTCTTCGATTTTAACGTTGCAGTTTCAATAGCATGGATAAAAGCAGACCTGAGTCCGCTTTCTTCCAGCTTACTTATACCTTCAATTGTTGTCCCGCCTGGAGATGTAACGGCATCTTTTAACTGCGCAGGATGTTGACCTGTTTCCAACACCATCTTTGCGGCTCCCAAGACAGTTTGCGCTGCAAGGATAGTAGATATGTCTCTTGGTAAACCCATTTTAACCCCTCCATCAGACATCGCCTCAATAACCATGTAGACGTATGCCGGACCACTGCCACTCAGTCCCGTAACGGCGTCAAGATATTTCTCTTCCAGTTGAAACACCTTTCCAACTGCGTTAAAAAGACTGTATACCAATTTCCCATCATCGATAGTAGCATATTTACCTGGTGCATAAGCCGTAGCTGAGAGCCCAATAAGGCATGGGGTATTGGGCATTACCCGAATAACACGAATACCCGTCTGAAGCCGGGTTTCAATAAATTCGATGGGTATACCGGCTGCTATGGATATCACAAGGTGGCGGTTTGTAATATCATTCTTTAGATTGTTAAGCACCTCATTCATCGTTTGAGGCTTAATAGCAAGTATAATGACATCAGCAAAAGATACAACATCATTATTTTTCTGGGTAGTCAGGATGCCGAGTTCGTGGCTTAAAAGTTTACACCGCTCTACGATTACATCACAGACCATAATATTGCCAGGTTTACACAACCTTGCATTGATAAGACCCTTACAAAGGGCCTCTCCCATTTTCCCGCCGCCAATAAATCCTATCTTTTCTTTGAGCATATATGTTATTCCTTTTTAAACTTGCAGCAAGCAACTTAAAAGTTACCGTATACTGTTAATATAATTCAAATATATATTTTTAACTGGACGGTTTGTTTTTTTTATTTTATTGATTATTCACGTCATGTTCAACTCGTACATCGTTTCACCGCTATAAGGGAACTAACTTTTCTCTATTACAGGAGTATACCAATTTAACTTCTTCAAATTCTATATTTTTTTATGTATTACATTTTAGTGTTTGTTCCTGCGCAAAGCATGTGAACGAGTTCTTTAACAAGAAAAATATCAACAACCGCAATTAACTCCCCTCGGGGTATAAGAAACCATAGTATCACGCTGGGAGGAACTTAAACAAATTAATCCGCCAATAACTCTGCTTGTTTCAAGACGCTTTTGCTGCTTGTCCGGCACATACCAAGACAGAATCAACAATATCCGGTTAAGTAATTGCGAAAAACAACAATAGCGATCGTTCGCAATTACATAACCGGACAACACTAAAGAATATTGCAAGTTTTTTAATTCTTTCGGCTAAATTGAACACAAGATAAGGGAAAAATGGAAAGATGGTACGAAACGGTGGAAGCATTATCTGTGGATGGATAACCTGCCTCAGATTACCCGGTTTTTTGTGTGGAATTGCCGAGGAATACACAGACTATCCCTCTCTCATATAACATAAGGCACAAACCAAATATTCAGTTTGACATGATACAGGTTTCACCATTATCTGCCTTTATGTTTAATATAGATATATCATCGAAAAGTTCATAACCAGTTCATTGTCTTTGGGAGATAATGAAGTGTCAGTGGCTATATGAAAGATGTCGGCATCCAAACACCAAGGTGTTTTCAGTATTTGCCGAATTACCTATTGATCGGCGATAAGGCTGATGAACACGTAAGGGCGCGGGGCTCCGCGTCCCTGCATGCAGATGCCCCAGTACTAAAACCGGGGCTTGGTTACGAGCAATATCCATGTGATATTTTTCACAGACAGAATCTATTATTTGTGAAATCTGCGGTTCTAAACATCTTTCCTTGACCTGGGAGCCAGCCTCGCAAAACTTACCGGTCTTTCAATGGTTAATTTTTTCACAGGTCTTCTTAATTCCCGTGGATCGATACCCTCTTTCATTGCGGCAAGAATTCCGCCAACCTCCCAGTAATTTTCCGCCACAATAACGTTCTTCATCATCAATGCCTCCGGCGTTGCCTTCATTACGGTTGTGTTCTCCTTTACGGCAATAATGGGTATGTTCCGCTTTTGCGCAGACAAGGCTGGAATACCACCCATGCAGGTGTAAGGAAGCACTACCACGTTGACGTCCGCAACGCGCACATCGCCGCCGCTGGCAACCAACCGCGGCGCCCTGTACAGCCCCTGCAAGACGCATCCGAGATAAGCCGGGCCGATGGCCTCCGCTGCTGCCCTGGGGTCAACCGTCCCGCTGTGTGTCTCTTTATAAATCTCGTATTTACTCAAGAGCGGCGCGTGCGCCGCCGGTATTGCAAAGGTAGCGGTAACAAGATGTGAAATAATAGCTTCAGCCCCTCCATAGGGGTTTGCGCCTTTTCCTGCAAAATACGCCTTCAAATCTTTCATGTGTATCTGTATTGCAAGAGAAATAGCAAGCGCTTGCGCCCCCTTTTTTATAGCGCTCCTGCAGACGTCAAGAAGTGCATCTTCATGAACAATCTCACCGACGAAGGAATTGCTCCTTGTTTTAACCGCACGTGTCAGCACCTCTTTTTTTGTCTTGAGTATGCAGGCAACCTCTACCCCCCCCAACCGTCCGCAATGCATTTACGGTATTGACGGCAAGGTTGTAACCCTCTTTCTCTATACCTTTATCCAGGACAACCCCGATCCGATTTCTCTCTACCTCCTTTAGCTCGACCTCGCCTTTAAAAAACATATCCAAGGCGTATCCCTCAACGTAGAGGACGTTCTTTCTTGCCAGATTAAGCGCCACCCCATTTACCACGTTCGGATGAGAAATTACCTTGTCGGCAATCGCCGCAATCACATTGGTTGCGGGTGTTGCGTCTCCAACATATCCGCCGATATCCGCCTTTACACCCGTTGGAATAATATTGGCAATAATAAATTGATTAGCCATGCGCGTACTTACCACCGTTTTTTTTTGGTTTTTTGCCCTACGTTTTTCACCCTTGATTGAGACGTCCACAGCCAGGGTTGCGCCGTTTATCCCCGTTGACAGAATTTGCCTTTTCGCTTTGTGGTAATGTTTAACCTAAAATGAAAAATATTGCAAGTATTTTTAATTCTGTCCGTTAAATTGAACACCAAAAAGGGGGAAAATGGAAAGAATGGTATGAAACGGCGGGAACATTATTTAAGGTTGGGGTGAGGCACGAAACTCAACAATTCCGGTAATACTCTGAATGGTTACAATTGGCGCTTGGTTTTGCTCCACCCGACACAACTTTATATGCGTCTCATCTTCCTTTTTATGTTGGCATAAAGTAATGTCCGTCTTGCTATGTGATGTATCTGAAAGCAAGACGCCCTTGCCGTCAATGAGAAATTAAGATATAGTTTACAAGTATGAAGAACATGGGCTCATTTCTGAAACAAAAAAGAGAGGGATTGGGGTTATCTCTCCGGGAGGCATCAAAGTTCTCCGTGGTCTCCCATACGCACATACGGGATATAGAAGACGGCAGAAGTGTCCCCTCTTTTGAAATGGTGAAGGAGTTTCTCTGGGCTTACGAGGTAGAGATAAAGATGTTCCTGCGTGAACCGGGATATTTGTCTACATGGGTGAACCGGAAGGCTTAAGAGGGGTAAAGCATGTGCCGGTAATTTCATGGACTTAGGCAGGTAATTGGCAAGGGTTATACGCTACTTTTCAGTATGGCGGGCATAAGGAATATGTAGAAACTGATTCAAAAGAGATTTTTGCCCTCAGTGTGAGGGATGACAGTATGGAGACGGAATCCAACGATTGGGATATTCTTGTTATTAACCTTTACCTGAAAACCCGAGTAAAATGATTATGTGGTAATCCGCCAATGCGGAGGTGGAAGCGACGTTTAAGCAACTGAAAAAGTATGACAAAACGCGCGTGCTTCATCCCCTGAACCCTCAATACGATAACATGGGGCTTAACAAGAATATTGAATACAGAATCGCTGGCGTGGTGATAGAGAAAAAGAAAAGATACAGATAATTCCAGATTTAAATTACTGGATCAGGTGTGTGATGCAATCCGGGTAAAGCACTAAAGCATGATAACCGAAGAGACGTATGTGTTGGATTAAGCAATTTATCTTTTTTTACGAAAAGCGGCATCCGTATCCGTTACACATGGGAGAACATAAAGTCAGTAAATTCCTTATCGCATCATGCCGTTAAGGGAAAGTGTATCTGCCTCTATGCAGAATTAGGCATTATCAAGCTGTTACACTTGTAGCAGTTACTGTTTCCGGTTGTTACTTAAGATGCCCTACTGAAAGTGATAGAATTGAAAGTCAAAGGTTGGAAGTCAGCGGTTAGGAGAAAAATATGACAGAATATCGCATCAGACAACACCCCATTTTAGCAATAGAGGCACGGAAAGACGTGGCGTTTTACTGGCAGGGGCAGATTATGGCAGCCAAGGCTGGTGAAACTATCGCTTCAGCCCTGTTTTCGAATGGCGTCCGCATCTTTGGGCATCACCCCAAAGACGGCTCTCCGCAAGGAATTTATTGCGCCAACGGCCAATGCTCCCAATGTCTGGTCATGGCCGATGGAAAGCCCGTTAAGTCATGCATGGAGCTGATTAAGCCGGGCATACAGGTTTCAGAGGCCAATGGCCTGACAGCATTGCCCAAAGTATCCCAAGCACCAACGATGCATAACATCGAAGAGTTGTCTGTACCGGTGCTCATCATTGGAGGCGGCCCGGCAGGACTTTCGGCGGCCATAGAGTTGGGTAAGCGCGGTATCGGAGTATTGCTGGTTGATGACAAACATCGCCTTGGTGGCAAGCTGGTGCTGCAAACACACCGCTTTTTTGGCTCGATCAATACCGTGTATGCTGGTACGCGCGGCATCGATATTGCCATCAAGCTGGAAACTCAGGTGCGAGAATTTGACAGCGTCCGCCTGTGGTTGAACAGCACTGCGGTGGCAGTCTTTAGCGACAAAAATGTTGGCATCTTGCGTGAAGGCAATACGTATATTTTGGTAAAGCCGCAAGTGTTGCTGGTGGCTTCGGGCGCTCGCGAAAAGTCGTTGGCCTTCCGGGGCAATACGTTGCCAGGCATTTACGGCGCAGGCGCGTTTCAAACCCTGGTCAACCGCGATCTGGTAAGACCCGCCAAGCGGCTGTTCATAGTCGGAGGCGGTAATGTAGGCTTGATTGCCGGTTATCATGCACTGCAAGCCGGCATTAATGTGGTGGGCATGGTGGAAGCATTGTCCGAATGTTGCGGCTACAAGGTCCATAAAGACAAACTGGTACGCCTTGGCGTGCCGATTTATACGTCTCACACTATCATCAGTGCCAATGGTCAGGAGTCGGTTGAGTCGGTGACAATTGCGCAGGTAGACAATCGCTTTCAACCTATCCTCGGCACAGAAAGGTCGTTTGAATGTGATACAGTGCTTATTGCTGTCGGGCTGGATTCGGTCAACGAGTTTTATCTCAAGGCAAAAGATTTTGGACTGACTGTTTTTGCCGCAGGCGATGCGGAAGAAGTTGCCGAAGCATCGGCGGCAATTTTTTCAGGCAAGATTAAGGGTATCGAAATCGCACAGACCCTGGGCAATCCGGTGAGCAAAATCCCAGCTGACTGGTATCGCACGGCAGAGATACTAAAGTCCAAACCAGGCAAGGTAATTGAGGAGCGCATCCCTGCTACTGATACGGGCATGTTCCCGGTGCTCCATTGTTTACAAGAAATTCCTTGTGACCCATGTACCTCCGCCTGCGCACAGGGAGCAATTTTCATAGACCCATCCGATATCCGTCAGATTCCCCAGTTCATAGCTGATCAACTTGGCAAGACCTGCACGGGCTGTGAACGGTGCGTTACCATTTGCCCTGGTCTGGCAATTACGCTGGTGGACTATCGTGAAGATGCAAACTCTCCCACGGTGACTATTCCCTATGAATTTCTCAGAGAGAGCATCAAGGTGGGCGATGTGGTAACGGTACTCGATACCGAAGGTGAAGTGCTGGGCAATGTGCCGGTAACCAGTGTTAAAGCCATCAAGACCTACGACCGCACGGTGGCTGTAAATGTGAAAGCACCCAAAGAATACGCCAAGCGCATTGCCGGCATCCGTGTTCAGGAAGAGCAGGTAACCGAGCCGATGAGCCATTACGTTCAGCGCGTCACCGGTGACACCATCGTGTGCCGCTGCGAACGGGTAACAGCGGATGAAATCCGCGGATTGATCCTTCAAGGCTACCGTGATATTAACGAAATCAAGGCAGTAACACGTGCAGGCATGGGCTCATGTGGCGGCAAGACCTGCACTCCGCTCATTCATCATCTCTTTCGTGAAGAAGGAATTACTGCCAGCCAGGTAACGGATAACACAAAGCGCCCGTTATTTATGGAGGTGTCGCTGGGCGCTTTTGCAGGCGTGGTGGAAACTGCCATTCCTACGGAATCTGATTTTAGAAAAATCGGAGGGGAATTGTGACATCCAGAGCGTATTACGACGTTATCATAATTGGTGGCGGCAGTGTGGGAACACCGGCGGCACTGGCTTTGGCCGAAGCCGGGCTGCGACCGTTGGTCATTGAGGCGCGTGCCAGCGTTGGACAAGGCTCAAACAAGACGGCCATTGGCGGCATTCGTGCAACTCATTCTGATCCGGCCAAGATTAGCCTTTGCCTGCGCAGTATTGAGATATTTTCAACCTGGAAAGAAAATTACGGTGATGACATCGAGTGGTACAGGGGTGGCTATTCGTTTGTGGCTTATAGCGAACGCGAAGAAAAGATTCTCAAAAATTTGCTAACGACTCAGAAATTGTATGGCCTGGATATCAAGTGGCTAAACAAGGCAGATTTACTTCAAGTAGTTCCCGATTTGAATCCAGATGGTTTGATCGGCGGCACCTTTTCGCCCGGAGATGGCAGCGTTTCACCTTTGCTGGCCATACATGCCTTCTACACTCGCGCAAAGCGCATGGGTGCAGAGTTTCACTTTAACGAAATCATTACCGGCATTGTGGTTGAGGGCGGGCGCGTGAAGAAGGCGAAGACTGATAAAGGCGAATACTGCGCGGATGTTGTCATCAATGCCGCCGGTGCATGGGCCAACCCTATCGCTCAAATGGTTGGCGTGGATGTTCCAGTGACGGCTGATTCTCATGAGGCGGGTGTTACCGAACCGGTGGCGCGTTTTCTCGAACCGATGGTGGTAGACATTCGTCGCATACCCGGTTCAGCCAACTATTATTTCTATCAGCGTGCAACCGGCCAGATTTTATTCTGCATCACGCCAAGTCCCAATATCTGGGGTGACGACATACGTGAAACAAGTGACTTTTTACCCATGGTGGCTCGCCGCATGGTGGAACTTATGCCCCGACTGAAGAATCTGCGCGTGCGGCGCACTTGGCGTGGTCTGTATCCCATGACGCCCGATGGCTTTCCGATTGTTGGCTGGGCCAGAGAAGCAGAAGGGTATTTGCTGGCAGCGGGCATGTGCGGTCAGGGTCTTATGCTGGGTCCGGGCTTGGGTGAGCTCCTGGCCCGTATCGTGCAAAACAAACTTACAGAGGAGGATCACAGGACCCTCAAGTATTTGACGCCGTATCGGGAGTTTACTGGTCAGGAGAAATTAAAGTAAAGGTAACAATTTAGTTTTTTGAAAATTTCCAATAATAGCGATGTCTCCACGCAGTGTAGGGGCGAAGCATTTGCGATAAATTGGCATAAATGCGTTCATACCCAAACGGACAAATGCTTCGCCCCTACTTTTTTAAAAAACGTAACTATTCAGCGAAAATATTTGTAACCATTCAGCATATTCCTAATGAGCGAATATGATAGTGATTTATGTAATCCCGAAAGGATGACATTATTATAGCATAATGCCATGTATTTATTAATAACCCTGTAGGGATGACATATCATTGTTATCCCCGAAGTATTTCACCCCTACGGGGTTTAAATGTTCCGGATTATCTTTTCTCTATAATCATGCTATCCCTTCGGGATTCTTCCTTTTAGCCTTATTACTACTATTTTTGCTGAATAATTACCCCGAAACTGGGTGACATCGGGCATTCCCAGGAACTCAAGCACATAAGGGTCTTTTATGAAATCCTGGGGCGTTGGGGCAAGCGGGGTGGTCTTTTCTTTCATCTCTTTGATCACAGGCTTTTTGTTCCTGCTTGCCAGGAGACGCTCGTAATAGAGTGAGTTTATCTGACGCTCAAGGGCGCGGACGCTCCAGTTCTGCTCTGCTGCTTCCCGCATGTAATATTCCCGCGCTGATGGATTCTCAACTCTCATAGTGAGCCGGTAATGGCTCCATGATAATTCGCTACACAGCGTGTAGCGAATCTTGTCTCCCTTAAATATCAGGTAAAATTGCCTAAAATTTTTTATGTTGGCCTCTGAGAAGCCCTTGCCGAACTCAGCGCTGAGTCTAATAGATAATTCTTTTATAAGCTGCTGTCCATACTCAGCGCGTGTCTTGCCTTTCTGTTCCTCCTCTACAATACGCTTGCCGATATGCCAGTATGCCTCTACCATGGCAAAATTAACTGCCGAGTAAGCTTTTTGCCTTGCCTGCTCTATTATCCGGCGGATATCGTTAAAAAAACTCCTGTTTAATTCTCTCATCCCTTTACCTCAATCTTAGCAAGGTTTCTCATTATGCCTTGTTCAATTCCGCTTCTTCCGCAATCTGCTGTTGCAGTTCTGTCTTTAACACATTAAACCTCTCAGCTTTTGAGGCACACTCCCTTAATTTATTCCTTCCACTCGGTTACATTAAGCTGCTTTCAGTTTTTTGATGTTCTCCGGTTTATTTCTTTCCGTCCATAAAATAAACTCGGCACCCTTGTTTTGCAAGGCCTCAAGGTATTCATCTTTCACTTCACGGTCTTCATTATTGATTACCGCCAGACCAATTACCTTTTTTTCCGTTTGTTTTTCTCTCACTTGTTTAACATCATCCCATGTAAAGAGAAAATGAGGCAGATTAAGTTTATTTATTGTGTTAAATGCCTTAATTAAAAGTTCGGTTTGCCGGTAAGCAATTTGAAAGTCAAAGGTAAATTCCAGACCCGTGCTTCCTTTTGAAAGGAAGTAAGGCGTATATACTAACCCTTGTTCGTCAAGATATGCCTTTACGTCTTCCCGGAAAAGACTTGCCACAGTGTGTTTCGCCAGTACGTATAAATCATTTGCTTCAGAAATGGCGGCAAGTAGATTGAGTTTTTTTTGAGGAAAAATGCTTTCGGTAGCTTCCACAATTAATTCTTTGTTTTCAAGTCGTACGCCATAGTTCAACAATATTCTTTCCAACATTTCTTTCCTGTTTTGAGAACGTGATATTTCAACCCCGCTTAATTCAAGATTTTTTAATGTCCGTCCATCATCTGATAAAATAATTTTCCCGTTCTCTTTCTTAGCATAAATTTCTATGATATCGTTAAACACATCCGTAAACGGGGTGCTTATTTCAATCCACCCACTTGACGGCAATTCGGTAATTATCGTTTTTTGTCTGAGAAAACGGTAGTAATCATCAATAAGTCGGTCAATCCAGTTCATATAAGTTGCCTTTGAATGCTAATTTCTAAAATTGTTTGGAGATTGATTTTATTCCCAAATACCCGAAAGATATTGCCAAATTCACTTATATTGGTAAAATCCTTAACAGTAAATGTATTATCTGCTTTCAACGGTATAGCCCATGCCAACGGTTTATAACCTTCTACAAAATAATGAATATGGCTTTCTTCCAGCCATTGACCAGCATAAGGTTTAAATATATCCGATACCTTATCATTTTCAATTTCAGGATTTTTATGCCTGCTATTGAAATCAGCTCTTAATAAACCAATACTAGCGTCCTCTTCTTGAAAATGTAAAGTCAATTTCAAATTTTTCCTGGTGCTTTGAGTTATTTCCAGGAAGAAGGAGAACTCATCGTCTGCTTTTGAGATCAAATACATGCGGTCGTCAATTGGAAAAGAGGGAGAATACATTTTTGTTTCTAAAATCGCATCGCCTTCAGTAATGTGTTTTGGTAAAGAAAGGAGATAATCCGCCTGTTGTTGTGTAATTACAATTATAACCCCATTGTTTTAGCATTTTTATAAAAGTAAATTTATTATAATTTAAGTTTACTTTCCTTCCGGTAGTTTTATTCGGGATAAGTTGTCTTTTATCAAGGCATTAAGTGTGATTTCCTCCGCAATCTGTTTTTCCAGTTCTACTTTTAAGGTAATAAACCTTTCGGTAAAATTGAAATCATCTTCATCATCGGGCAAGCCAATATACCTGCCGGGTGTTAATACATAGTTCAATGCCTTCACTTCATCCAGTGCAGCCGATTTGCAGAAGCCCTGCACGTCTATGTAACCCTCACTCTCTTTCCCTCTCCCACATTGAAGTTAAAACTTTTTCCGGATTTCGCATTAATTGCTCATTACTTAAACGAAACACGTTTAAGCCAAGCGATTTCATATAGGCATCTCGCTTATGATCAATCTTTATCCCTGCAGACTCGTCAAGTACTCCGCCATCCAGTTCTCTTACCAGTTTCTTTTCATCACAGTAAAAATCCGCAATATAGTCGCCGATTTGGTGCTGACGTCTGAATTTTAATCCCAGAAAACGGCGATCTCGTACCAACTCCCAGAAAAACTGCTCTGCCGGTGTAGCATTATTCCGAAGCTTTCTCGTCAATTCCAATTGCCCTGAAAAATCAAATCCGCCCCGATAATGTCAATCAAACCGCCTAAACTTTGCTTGTCCAACTTCTCCTGCGCGAATACCTTTGGCAACACCTCTTTGGGTGATGGATTTTCTTTTTCAATAGCATCCGTGGCATCGTCGATATCCTTGCCAATGGTCGACAGCTTTGCCCGCCCCTGTAACCATTTCCATCGTGCAGATGGTGTGACATAAAACACCTTTTCGGCTGTGTACTCGTTTTTATCCTCCGGGTCTGCCCCTTCATAGTCGCCTTTTGCCTTCCTTCAGCTTTTCATAGAGTTCTTCAAAGGCATCAGAGATGTATTTCAGGAAGATTAAGCCCAATACAATATGTTTGTATTCTGCGGCATCCATATTCTTCCGCAGCTTGTCGGCGGCCTTTCAGAGTTTCTTCTCCAAAGGCTCTTCATTTGTATTCTTTTTGTCTTTAACAAACTTCGTCAATCTCGTAATCCTCAGATGCATCTTTTTCGCCTGTTATGCAGGTAAAACACCCATTACCAGCAAAAGAACTACCAATGGCCCAAATAGGTTTTCCACAGAATTGACAGACAGCTCCTGATTTTTTTCTTTCGACTGCATCTTCAAGTCATGATATAACTTCTTTCAAATCTGATCCTTTATTGTTTTTAACGAACATTTGCGCAAAGTTACTTATAGATATTGGTATCATAAAAACTGTCCTCTTTTGTCGTCTCATTTACAATTAATGAAAATACTTCTCTCTATTGTAAACATTTAATATCTATTTT
>JAXMAC010000064.1:0-19081 GCA_046350595.1 Candidatus Brocadiaceae bacterium
AGTGGCAAGGCGCGCCTTGCCACTACATGATCGTTTGAAATTCCTATACATTTAAATTGTGCATTCGGCGACTCAAAAAATCTTATCACCCCTAAAAATAAAAGTCAAGGAATATCCGACCTTTATTCCACACTTAACCTCTTGTTGTGAAAAAAGATAGGACAGCTTATCGCTCCCACAACCATCATTTTCGCTTGAATTGTTTCTGTAATTCATCCAGAGAAAAAAAGAGGGTGGTGGGCCGTCCATGAGGGCAATTATGGGTATATGCATTGACACGCCGCCTCTCTTCCAGAAGCGCTTCAATTTCACGGGGTTCTAATCTTTGTCCCGCCTTGACTGCCCCCTTACAGGCCATAACGCTGATTAATTTGTTTAAAATTTTATCTTTACCTTGCACAGAATCATCATGACCTAACCCTGCTAACAGGGCATCTATGAATTCTTTTGCATTGGTATGCCTTAAAATCTGGGGAAAGGATCGAACCACAACCGTATTCTGTCCAAATTCCTCAACCTCAACCCCTGCCGATTCTAAGTATTCCTTTAAACTCATAATGCCATAAAAATCTTTTGGACTTAATTCTACCAATTCAGGAATTAACAAACGCTGACTCGGCGACCTGGAAGAGCTCATACCCCTTTCGATTTCATGATATAAAATTATTTCATGCAATGCATGCTGGTCTATGATATTCATACCATCATCTGTCTCTTCGACAATAAAGGCATTGTGAATCTGGAAGTATTTCCTGTTATTTTTGTGGATATCTCCGGAAGTATAACTCTTTTCCATTGTTTCAATTTCTGCCGGAGTTTTACAAGCGCTCTTTACCGTATCTGTTGGTAAAAAAGCAGGTTTCCGGGTTTCCCCATTACCGCCTCTTTGATTCGGATACAGCGTGTTGGGGATTTCTCCCCCTCCTGGATAACCGGCGCACGGGCGGATTTCATCGGTTTTCCCAACAGAAAATTGTTCCCAGAGCGATTTCCGTATAAATTCTACTCCCTCAGTCTTTACCGCTTCCCCTTCCAACTTCTGAAGTGGAGATAACACGTTAATAGACTGTGTCGCTGACGTGCTTAAGCCTTCTTTTAATGCAGAGAAGACATGGGTGTATATCATACTGGTATTTCTGAAACGAACCTCGATCTTCGTTGGATGGACATTTACATCCACCTCGGATGGTTCCATCTGTAAAAACAGGAATACGATTGGATACCGCTTGTGCATTAACTTTCCATGATACGCCTCGTTAATGGCGCGGAAGATGGCATTGTCCTTGATGTAGCGGCCGTTTAAGAAGATAAATTGCATCCTGGCATTTGCCTTATTAAAAAAGGGAGGCGCGATATATCCGGAAAGGGCAAACTGCTCTTCTCTCAGAAACACCGGAATAAGTTGCTTTCTCATTTCCTCGCCAAACAATGTCGCAATTCGTTCGGCCGTATCCTTGACAGGCGGAAGATTGAACACCGTCCTGTTGTTGTGAATAAGAGTAAAGTGTATTTCCGGGTAGGCGAGAGAAAACTTCGTGAGTACCTCAGAAATATAAGCTATTTCCGTGGGCACAACCCTCATGAATTTCTTCCGCACCGGGGTGTTAAAAAACAAATCACGCACCTCTACCTGTGTCCCCTCCGGCGCCCCCCGCTCTTTAACATCGCCAGGAACTCCCCCATCAATCCTGATTTCAGCTCCATTGAGGGCGCCTTTCATCCGGGAGATAATACCTGCATGTGAAACAGACCCGATACTGGGAAGCGCCTCTCCCCGAAAACCCAACGTGTGAATCGCAAACAAATCGTCCGCGTGGTGAAGTTTACTCGTTGCGTGGCTCTGAAATGCAAGGGCAAGGTCTTCCGCATCCATCCCGATCCCATCATCGACAACACGAATGAGCTTTCTGCCGCCGTCCTCCAGATAGGTGTCGATCTTTGTCGCCCTGGCGTCGATAGCATTTTCAATCAACTCCTTAACTACTGATGCCGGACGCTCAATCACCTCGCCGGCAGCTATTTTATTGGTAACGGAAGGGGGAAGAATTTTAATCTGTGACATATATCCTGGCGCAGCGTAGCCGCTGCAAAAAAATCTGCGTAATCTGTGGTTTCGGACATCGGTAAAAATATAATAATATCACTTGGCGCTTTTAAATCATAGGAAATTTGTGGTATAGTTTACTGGTAGAGACGTCCCGTCAGGTAGAGACGTCCCGCCGGGACGTCTCTATCCGGCGAGGGGTATGCCATCATTTTTAGTAAAAATATTTATTAATGACGACCACAACATTCGATACAGAAATAAGTAAATGCGCTAAATGCGGCAAATGCCGCTCAATTTGCCCTGTTTTTTTAGAAACAGGGAACGAGTCCATGGTTGCCCGCGGACGCATCAGCCTTGCAGAGGCATTAAGAGACGGTGAAATTCTCCACACAGAACTTTTAAGAGATTATCTCCTCTCGTGCAAGAAATGCCTCCGGTGCTCCAGTATTTGCCCATCAGGCGTTGACTATGATTTCATCATACAAACCATGCTTGATGATGTGGCGCATCATGTCGGTATATGGTTTTTACCACGCATGATATTCAGGATATTTTTAACCAGAAGATGGCTTTTTGACCTCCTTTTAAAAACCGCAAGCATCTTTCAACGAATTGTGCCTTTGAAGCGGCACGGCGTCATGAGACACTTACCGCTCATGTTCATGGACGGCAGGTGGATCCCGCCCCTTGCAAAAAAGCCGGTATTTAAGAAATACAAAAAGAAGGAAACAATAACTCCTCCTTTACAAAAGCACGATTCGACAATTCCCCCTGTGGAAAATAACACCACAAACAATTCCCCTTTACCAAAGGAGTACGGGGGGATTGGCAAAATGCGGGTAGGGTTTTATGTGGGTTGCCTCATTAACTACGTCTATACCGATATTGCCGATGCCGTAATTGAGGTTTTGCACCATCTCGGAGTGGAGGTGGTCATTCCCCGGGACCAGGTATGCTGTGGCATACCCGCACGGTCACTCGGTGACGTAAAAACCGCGCGAAAATTGGCGGAAACCAATCTGAACGCATTTGAAAATGCACATGTTGATTTTATCGTTAATGCCTGCGCTACCTGTGGAAGGACGCTCAAAAGGGATTATCAGCATATATTGGGAGATCGCTCACTCGGATTTTCGAAAAAGATATACGATATATCAGAATTTATTGAAAAATTTTTCCACTATGAAACAAAACAGTTGAACACCAGGATCACGTATCACGACCCTTGTCACCTGTATTGGGGACAAAACATATCAAAAGAACCACGGAATATACTGAAACGGTCAGCCCATTTCCGGGAAATGGAAACCCCTGAACGATGCTGTGGTGGCGGTGGTGTATTTAATTTATTACACTACGATCTGTCCATGAAGATCGGCGCTCGTAAGGCAGAGGCTATTGAGAAAAGCGAGGCTGGGATTGTGGCAACGGGTTGTCCGGGGTGCCAGCTCCAGATCGATGATCTGCTTGCCGCACGGGGATCGCCGGTTAAATGCACACACACAATACAAATCTTGCGGGATGCAATAGTGGCATCCCATAAGGAATAAAAATACTTGTAGTATTCTCCATTATTTGTTCTAATATCTGTCCATGATTTAAAAATCATTTTCCTGTCATCTATTCAGGTCGGGATAGTGCTATTACCTTATAAATAAAATAAAAACCTTCAACAAACAAGCAAAAAGCTTGAACCGGCACAAAGCGCAGGCTTTGCGGTAAATTACGACCGAAAGGTTAATCGTATGGAAGTACGGCAACAGCGAGGCAGGGTTCTCATTGGAAAACTCGGTTTGGATGGCCATGACCGCGGCGCAAAGATTATTGCGCGTAGTCTGTGTAACGATGGTTTTGAGGTGATTTATACGGGCATACGCCGCACACCGGAAGAAATTGCATCTGCGGCAATACAGGAGGATGTGGACGCCATCGGACTGTCGCTTCTTTCCGGCGCCCACAATGTGCTTATCCCCGCTTTGCTGGAAGCCCTTCGCCGGGCAAATGGCGGAGACATACCGGTCGTAGCCGGAGGCATTATCCCGCAGGAAGATATCCCGCATTTAAAAGAAGCAGGCATTCGGGAGGTATTTACCTCCGGAACACCGATTCAAACAATTCTGAATGCGTTTGGGAAAATCACCGCCGAATACCGGCAAAATAAACATACAACTTCATGAGTGAGATTGACGATATTTTAAGTGGAATTCGCCATAAGGACCCGCATACAATCGGACGTGCTATTTCGATAGTGGAAGAAGGCGACCGGCGGGCCGGAGCGCTTTTGCAGATGATCGATGAAGATAAGGTACAAACGGCAACTATTATAGGGGTAACCGGCTCTCCGGGAGTAGGAAAGTCTACGCTGGTCGACCAATTAATTTCGTATTATCGCAGGCTGGAATTTCGCATAGGGATCGTGGCTATCGATCCTTCTTCACCGATATCCGGCGGGGCCTTTTTGGGAGACCGTATCCGGATGATGAAGCATACGATGGATCGGGACGTCGTGATACGTTCTATGGCAACGCGGGGCAGGCCGGGAGGTTTGTGTGCCGCAGCAAGGGTGGCTGTCAGAATCATGGCAGAATCAGGGTGCAACCCTGTTATTATCGAAACTGCGGGTATTGGGCAGGCAGAAGCAGATGTGGCGAGTCTCGCGGATATTACCGTTTTGGTTTTCGCTCCAGGATTGGGAGACGATATTCAGGCCATGAAGGCGGGATTAATCGAGGTGGCTGATATTCTGGTTGTTAACAAGGCCGACAGCCCTGGAGCAGATGCGCTTGCCATGGAATTGAAATCTGTGGCTCATGGACGAAACTGCCCGGTTTGTCTGACGGTTGCCCCGGAAACTGCAGGAATTAAAGAACTGGCGGCAGTCATCCGTGACATTGACCAAAAAAAACGGCAAACCGGACAGTTTGCTCAAAAACGTCAAAAGGCGAGAGAGACAGAAGTTTTGGACTGGGCAATCGAGTTGATGCGGATAAAACTGAAAAATTATCTTACGCCCAGAGCGGAACAGTTCAGGGGAGACCCTCGCATTGCGGCGCAAAAATTGATTGATAAAATCTGTGTTTGTTGATTTTGGAAGCGGTGTGACCGCATTTCTCAACCCACTTTACGACAAACCTCACTGGTAGGTTTTGTCGTCTTTAATTGAATAAAATAATGTGACATTTAAACATAGGAATGAAGCGTAACCGGGACGATTACGCTATCAATTACCAGGAGATACAGCACGTTAATGAGCGAAAATCCAGCATTTGTTAAATGGAAAGAAACTATCCTCAAAAAGGCGCTGGAACACACTCCGGAGCGCGAGAAAGAGTTTGAGACTGGTTCGGGCATTCCTGTGGAACGTCTTGCCCTGCCTGAAACACTCGACGAGAAATACCTTGCAGAAATAGGCTTCCCGGGACAATACCCATTTACCCGTGGAGTTCAACCCACGATGTATCGGGGACGTCTCTGGACAATGAGACAATATGCGGGTTTTTCCACTGCAGAAGAATCCAACAAAAGATACCGTTACCTGCTGGGGCAAGGAACGACCGGCCTTTCCGTTGCCTTCGATTTGCCCACACAGATTGGATATGATTCCGACCATTTCATGAGCCGGGGCGAGGTGGGTAAAGTAGGCGTGGCCGTTAACACGCTGCTTGATATGGAGTCATTATTCACCGGTATTCCCCTTGATAAAGTTTCAACGTCGATGACAATCAATGCGCCCGCTTCTGTATTACTCGCTATGTATGTGGCGGCAGGAGAAAAGCAGGGTGTCAATAGCAATCGGCTAACAGGCACAATCCAGAACGACATTCTCAAAGAATACATTGCACGGGGAACATATATTTTCCCGCCGCGTCCAAGCCTGCGGCTAACGACAGACATTTTCGAGTGGTGCAGCAAAAATGTGCCCCAATTCAACACCATTTCGATCTCCGGCTATCACATTCGGGAGGCTGGCGCAACGGCTGTCCAGGAGATTGCCTTTACTCTGGCCAACGGGTGTACATACGTACAGGCAGCGATTCAGGCCGGATTAGACGTCGATGCCTTTGCCCCGCATCTGACGTTTTTTTTTAACGCATCTTCAGACTTTTTGGAGGAGATTGCAAAATTCCGGGCAGCGCGACGGTTGTGGGCCAAATTGATGAAGGAACGTTTCCATGCACAAAAACCTGTCAGCCAGATGCTCCGGTTTCATACACAGACATCCGGTTCTTCGTTGACAGCCCAGCAAGCCGACAATAATATAGCAAGGGTAACCTTGCAGGCGCTTGCTGCGGTGCTTGGCGGGACACAGTCTTTGCATACGAACTCACGGGATGAAGCCCTTACACTTCCCACGGAAGACGCTGCCCGCGTGGCGCTCCGCACACAGCAAATTATTGCTTACGAATCCGGCGTATGCAATACGGTTGACCCGCTGGGAGGATCGTATTATATCGAGAGCTTAACCGACCGGGTCGAACGTGAAGCCGCAGAACTCATCAAAAAAATTGATCAGGCGGGTGGAATGATTGCAGCCATTGAATCGGGACTGGTTCTGCGCCAAATTGAAGAGGCCGCCTTGGAATACCAGCAACAGATTGATAGCGGCAGGCGGGTTATTGTAGGAGTCAATCGGTTTCAGGAAGAAGAAACGGTTTCTCCACCGGTCTTTCGGATAAATAAAGCAGTGGAGGAAAACCAGATAAAGAAACTGGCAGAAATACGCGCCAGGCGTGATAACCATAAAGTAAATATAACCCTGGCACGTCTGAAGGAGGCATCACGGGGAAAAGACAATGTAATGCCATTCATCCTGGAGGCTGTTCGTGAATATGCAACTTTGGGCGAGATTTGCGATGTCCTGCGCGGGGTATTTGGTGTATATGACGAAAAAAGGGGGCGTTGATGATGAGGATAGTACCTTGATTACAAACATCGACCATCTCGGAATTGCCGTTCGCTCACTTAATGAAGCCATTAACTATTATGAACTGGTTCTCGGATTGACGTGCAATGGCATAGAGGCTGTGCCCTCTCAAAAAGTGCGAACAGCGTTTTTTACCGTAGGAAATATCCACCTTGAACTACTGGAACCAACTTCAGCGGATAGCCCCCTCACCACGTTTCTTGAAAAACATGGCGAGGGATTACATCATGTGGCCTTTGCAACAGACGATATCACGGAACAATTACAGAAGGCAAGCAAAGCCGGCTGTCGTTTAATTCATGAGATGCCCGTTGAAGGGGCCGGAGGAAAGCTGACAGCCTTTCTTCACCCAAAATCAACCCATGGTGTTCTTACGGAATTCTGTTCGATAAAAACAAAGACAGGTGACGTGTGACGTATGGAGTGTGGCGAGATAAAATGCCACTTGTCATTCGTTGTTCGTCACCATTTCCAAAAACCTGTCTTTATGAAAACATGGAGAGACGCTAAATCTTGCGTCTCTACGCTGTAGCCAATAAAGAAAACAGGCAGACGGGAAAATCCTGAAGGGATGACATGATTATAGAAAAAAACATACCACAATATTCAACCCCGTAGGGGTGAAATATTGTGAAAATAATAATACCATGTCACCCCTACGGGGTTAACAATAATTGCATAGCGAAATGCTATAATAATGACATCCCTTCGGGATTACATAATCAATATTTTATTCACTCGTAATGATTGTAGGCAAAAGTACGCTGAATAGTTACAAATTCCTTAACATATATTTTTATGACCATTCCGCAGAAACTTATTGATGAATTAGAAAGAAGACGCCAGGAAATTCTGGCCGGTGCCGAAGATAAAATCAAGAAACGACACGACAATGGCCTGATGACAGCGCGCGAACGCCTCATGAACCTCTATGACGAAAACACATTCCAGGAAATGGGAATGCATGCACAACATGACTGTCACAATTTTGGCATGGAAAAGAAGGTACTGCCTGGTGACGGGGTGATAACGGGGGTAGGTTACATTGACGGCAAACCTGTCGCCGCTTTCAGCCAGGACTTTCTGGTGGGCGGAGGAACACTGGGACGTATTCACGCACAGAAGTTGTGCGATCTCATGATTTATGCATTAAAAACAGGAATGCCTCTGGTTGGTTTTAACGATTCCGGCGGCGCGAGAATACAGGAGGGTGTGGACTCACTGTCAGGGTACGGACAGGTATTCTTCAGGAATGTAATGCTCTCCGGGGTGGTTCCGCAAATTGCCGTCATTGCAGGACACTGTGCGGGAGGAGCAGCGTACTCACCGGCATTAATGGATTTTATTATCATGACCAAAAATAACGGCAATATGTTTATCTGCGGACCCGACGTCATCAAAGCAGCAACGGGACACGTAACAACCGTGGAGGAAATAGGAAGCGCTGCAACACATGCGGCAATCAGCGGAAATATCCATTTTATTGCAGAAGACGATACCCATGCCCTGTCACTTGTCCGGCAATTGCTTTCCTATCTGCCACCCAACAATTTATTAGACCCTCCGCATCAGCCGACCTCCGGTATTTCATTGTGCCATGACGAGGGAATGAATGAACTTATTCCGGCAGATAACAAGGAGCCATTGAACGCGCTGGAAGTCATCAGACGATTGGTTGACAGCGGGGAGTTCCTGGAGGTACAAAAAGATTGGGCAAGGAACATCATCCTCGGTCTTGCGCGCATCGAAGGCATTGTTGTCGGCATCGTCGCCAACCAGCCTGTGGTCAAAGCCGGCACAATTGATATCGATGCCGCTGACAAGGCAAGCCGGTTTATTCGCTTCTGTAACGTATTTAATATTCCACTGCTGACATTGGTGGACGTTCCGGGGTTTCTGCCGGGAATTGCGCAGGAACAGGGAGGCATCATCCGTCATGGGGCAAAGATGTTATTTGCGTATGCAGCAGCCACGGTTCCCAAAATTACCGTCATTCTCCGGAAGGCTTATGGGGGCGCCTATCTGGCCATGTGTAGCCGTGATATGGGGGCAGACATGGTTTTTGCATGGCCGACAGCAGAGATTGCCGTGATGGGGGCCGAAGGGGCAGTTAAAATTATTTACCGACATGAGATTGAAGCCTTCGCAGACCCAAAGACGCTGGAAGCTAAACTTGTTTCTGAGTACCATGAGCGGTTTGCCTCACCGTATCATGCTGCAGCCCATGCGTTGATCACCGACGTGATTGAACCATCACGCACGCGGTCTACCGTTGCACTAGCCCTGCGCACCACACTTTCAAAACGTGAAACCCGTCCACCAAAAAAACATGGGAATATCCCTCTATGATACCTTTCAATAAAATCTTAATCTTTGCCAGTCTTTCGCCACAACCGTCTCTTTGGGAAACACTCCGTTTTCAAACAGTGGGTTTTATCCTTGTGATGGTAGCCCTCGGATTGATAACCCTGGTACTCAAAGTAATGGGGTGCTGTTTCGGGAAATTCAGGCATCAAAAACCAACTACTGTTACCGGTGTATCTTACCCTGAAAAATCAGCTGATACCGCCACGGGAGAAGATACCCGGGTACTTTTAGCCGTCATTGCCGCTGCAGTAGATTCCGCAATAAGTAACTCGCACCGAATTGTATCCATTCGGCCCATAGATGCCGGTAAGGTTTCCGGGGAACTTTACCTGCAGGCATGGTCTGTGGAAGGAAGACGACAACATTTTGCTTCACACAAAATCCGTTAATAAATTATGAAAAAACTAAGAGTAACTGTGGCAGGCAAAGTATATGAAGTAACCGTTGAGGTACTCGAAGATGATGACCGGGATACTTCACATCCAGCCAGACATACCATACCACCTTCCATTCATGAATTGACAGTACCCGCTACATCATCCCTTGTTCACACCGTACCAAGGGAACCGGGAAACGTTGTCAGTCCATTAGCAGGAAGGGTGGTGGCTATCTCTGTACAAGCGGGGCAAACTGTCAGGGAAGGAGACCCGTTGATCGTTCTTGAGGCAATGAAGATGAACAACTATATTTATGCCTCTCGTAGCGGCCAGGTCTCTGCCATTCTTGTAAAGGTGGGTGACGTGGTGGATGAAGGTCAGACCCTGTTTACCATTTTATAGTGTTTTGGTATGATTCAAGATTTTATCAACTTTCTGCATCTATCGGCATTTCACCTTGTGACGTGGAAGATGATGGTCATGTGGGTTGTGGCGCTTGCGCTGCTTTACCTTGCAGTTTATAAAGGCTTTGAGCCGTTACTTCTTGTTCCCATTGCTTTCGGTGCGCTCATAGCCAATTTGCCAACACAGGGTATCGTTAACCTTCCAACGCACGGCGAACCCGGCGGGCTTTACTATTACATTTCAAAAGGAATCTCCTGGGAAATATTTCCTCCTTTAATTTTTCTGGGTGTGGGTGCGCTGACGGATTTTGGCCCTTTGATTGCTAATCCCCGCACCCTGCTTCTGGGAGCGGCGGCTCAGTTGGGAATATTCATAACTTTTTTTGCAGCCTGGCTTCTGGGTTTCACAACCAGCCAGGCGGCATCTATTGGAATCATTGGCGGAGCTGACGGACCGACGGCTATATTTACCTGCAACAAGCTTGCTCCTGAACTCCTGGCACCGGTTGCCGTCGCTGCTTACACCTATATGTCTCTGGTTCCCCTGATTCAACCCCCTATCATGAGGTTACTGACGACACGACAGGAACGAAGAATCCGTATGAAATCATTACGCAAGGTGTCAAAACTGGAGAAACTTCTTTTTTCCCTGATCGTTACCGTTCTTTGCGTCCTGCTTGTTCCTGCGGCTTCGGCGTTGATTGCTATGCTGATGCTTGGAAATTTTCTTCGTGAATGCGGTGTAACGGAGCGTTTGTCAAATGCCGCTCAAAATGAGATTGTAAATATCACCACGATTTTTCTCGGCACAAGTATTGGCATTACCATGACAGGTGAACGTTTTCTTAATGCCGAAACTCTAAAAATTATTTTTCTGGGGGTGACTGCTTTTGGGTTTTCAACGGCGGGCGGCGTCCTTATGGGTAAATTCATGAACTTTATGAACCCAAAAAACCCTGTCAATCCCCTGATTGGCGCTGCAGGAGTTTCTGCCGTACCCATGTCGGCGCGTGTGGCGCACCTGGAAGGACTGAGAGAGGACTCAAATAATTATCTCCTTATGCATGCCATGGGACCGAATGTTGCCGGCGTTATCGGTACGGCTGTTGTCGCCGGCTATTTTATTGCAAGCTTAAGTAAGTAAAATAATGAGATTTTTTAGAATACTCAATTGTTAAAAACAGAATTTTTACACAGTAATACCCTGGAGGGATGGCGTGTTCATTGTTATGACCGTATAGGGTCTACAAATGATATAGCACGCAGCTTGCCTCCCTGGAATGCCGTACGGGCCGATTCTCAAACATCGGGACGCGGGAGACACGGACGGCCATGGATTTCAGAACGTGGTGGTCTGTGGCTTTCAATGGTTGTGCCAATGAGGGGAGAAAGACGTCATTGGAGCGCCCTGCCACTGGCGGCAGGATGGGCAGTTCTCGGTGTTATAAAAGGTTTGGGAATTCGTGAAGCTCGGCTCCGCTGGCCGAATGACATTATGGTTCGTGATATGAAATTGGCTGGTTTGTTGGTTGAACAATTCCGTGAAGGCGTGGCAGTGGTGGGTGTGGGAATCAACGTTTTCAACTGTCCCAACCGGATAGAACATGAATTAACGCAAAAAATCACCCGACTGTCCGATCACATCAGTCCAGCACCCTGCCTTAACGAATTAACAGAAATGACATTAAAGAATCTCAAGAATATTCACCATCAAATGGAGATATACGGATTCTCCGCCTTATTAGATAAAATTAATACCGCCTGGAGCGTACCCCGTTTCGTGGAGTTAAGTTTCGAACGGGGAACGCAAAAGGGATTATTTCTGGGAATTAATGGGGAGGGGGATATTATTATAAAAACCGGCGCTGATCGTAAGTTTTCTTACGCCCCCATTCAGGTTAAACTGTTCAGGGAAATTTATAATGAATAATGAAACACGATTTCCTGTAATGGACAAATACAATGAACTTGAAGTTATTTCAGGGATGGAAAAACGGGTAGAACGGCTGCGCCGGAGGGCAGGATTCTATGCAGCCCCCCTGGTGTTTGGCGTTACTCTCTGGCTCACCAGAGGTGGATTAACGCCCCAGGGAAATCGTCTGAGCGCAATACTGGCTTGCGTTCTCGTATTGTGGCTGACAGAATCGATTCCCCTTCCGGTAACTGCCCTGTTGGGGACATGCCTGTGCATTGGACTAGGTGTCGCCGACGCAAAGACAGCACTTGCCCCATTTGCAGACCCCATCATATTCCTGTTTATTGGCGGGTTTGTCATTGCCCGGGCAATGATGATTCATCGCCTTGACCGGCGTTTCGCCCTCGCCATGCTTTCACTCCGGTGGGTAAACGGGAGTCAAATACGGATACTAAGCGCTTTTGGCGGAATAACTGCAATAATATCCATGTGGGTCAGCAACTCAGCAGCGACAGCCATGATGTTGCCCGTCGCACTGGGAGTCCTCCGGGCGGTTCATGATATGCGTCAGCCTGACCGTAATTCGCACAAGACCTCAGGTAAATTGCAAGATGGTTCTTTCTCAGCGGGTATGATGCTCATGATAGCATTTTCAGCATCGGTGGGCGGCATTAGCACTCCCATTGGCACACCTACCAATCTCGTCGGTATCGGACTGATCAAGAAATTAATTGGTATTGACATAAACTTTTTCCAGTGGATGGCCATGGGAATCCCCCTGTGCATAATTATGTATGGTGTACTATTTCTGCTACTTTACTGGCTTCACCGGGAAAAGACACTTAAAAACAATACTATATCACATTCACATTTAAAACAATACCTCCAAAACGAGAGGATATCCCTTGGTAAATGGACGCAAGGGCAGATAAATACCCTGATTGCCTTTGGAACTGCCGTTGCATTGTGGATCACTCCGGGGCTGTTTGTGATTTTCTTCGGAAGAGAACATACATGGGTCAAGCTCGTTAATGAGAATCTTCCGGAGGGCATGGTTGCGCTCATCGCAGCATGTATCCTGTTTATTTTGCCAACTGACCGGAAACAGGGGAAATTTACCCTTACATGGCAGGAGGCAGTGCAGATTGACTGGGGCACCATCATTCTGATGGGTGGAGGTATGAGTTTGGGGGGACTCATGTTTTCTACGGGAGTTGCTACAGCTATTGGAGTGGGGGTTACGAATCTGACAGGGGTACAATCGTTGTGGGGATTAACCGCTGTGTCAATCGCACTCGCTATTATGATAAGTGAAACGACCACTAATGTAGCATCATCAAATATAATTATCCCGGTTGTCATCTCGCTCGCCGGGGCAGCACATATCAACCCGATCCCACCAGCGCTTGGGGCGTGTCTTGGGGCAAGTTATGGCTTTATGTTACCCGTCTCTACTCCTCCCAATGCAATCGTTTATGGGACGGGACTGGTTACTATCCCGAAAATGCTCCGTGCAGGTATCCTCTTCGACCTGTGTGGTTTCCTTATCATCTGGTTGTATTTGCGGTTACTCTGCCCTTTGGTGGGGTGGGGATAAAATTTACAGCAGAGACCTTTAATGCCGTTACTCAAGCCTTCTTTTTAGCCTTTTTATCTACTCCCTTTTCTTTTAGGGTTTTGGTAGGTTCCTTTGTTTCTATCTTCGTTGACTGCATTTTTACCTTCTCAACGCTTGCCTTCCTTTGCTTTGCAGAGGTCTTAAGACCAATTTTTTTGGCCTTGACGGTTTTCTCCTTTTTTACCCCTGAGGTTACTGGAAGTTGTGGCGCCTTCTGAGTCCTGGCAGTCTTGTGAACCTTCTTAATCTTTGAAGTTGTGGAACTCTCATTAATATCAATACCAAAGAGATCCGACAGATCTTGATCTTTGATTACTGCAGATTTTGCAGGTCGTGCAGATTTGGTGTTGAGATTGACATTATTCACGAGCTCCATGTGGTCTACTTTTCTCAATTTAAACAAAAGCTCTGGCTCGTGGTCCAATCTGGCGCCGATACCATAGAGTACAGCGGCCACATGCTTACACATATCTGCCCAATCCGGGCAGGAACAATTGAGTTTTATTTCTTTGGGAAGAGGAAACAACCCTTGTTCTTTGTCGGTAATGGTACTCATCACAGACGATGATAGTTTGCCTTGAAGGAGTTCCACCACAGAAGCAATCTCACCCGAACATTTCCGGGAGATTGCCTGCCACTTTTCCTGACTGACGGCGCTTATATCAATCTGCACCTTGTATAACGATGAACCCTGAACCAGCGCTTCAATTTTCCCCTTTTCCAGGTCTAAATGAACAACTGATCCATTGCGCAGGTAAGACCTGCCACGAGGAAGCCGGTTCTCGTAATCGCTGAAAGACTCAAGATGTTCACACCAGGCCTTGCCCCAAAATGTGTTAGCCAGTGATCGTCCCTCGACTTTTACCGGAGAAACTTTTTGCCCCTTTTTTTTCATTTTAGCAACAGCCTGGTCCGCCTGCCTCTTCTTTTCAGCCACCGATATATATGGTCGCCAGCCCCATCCGTACATATATTCCCCCCTTCTCCTTTAAAATATTCTAACGGTCACTTTGTGCAGAATTTATATCCAAAGAAACTATTTTTAACAATTCTTCATTCGCCAATTCGGTCAACACCGCGATGTCTCCACTCTCCAATACCTCGTTAGACATGCTTTGTTTGGCTGAAATCATCATGTCGATTTTCTCCTCCAGGGTACCCTTACAGATAAACTTGTGGACCAACACATTCCTTTTTTGACCAATCCTAAAAGCACGGTCGGTCGCCTGATTTTCTACTGCCGGATTCCACCATCGGTCAAAGTGAATAACGTGCGACGCTTCTGTCAGATTTAGTCCCGTCCCACCGGCTTTTAATGATAACACAAAATAAGGCGGGCCTTCGTCCTTCTGGAAGTTCTCAACCATCTCCATTCGTTTTTTCACCTGCGTTTCACCATGTAAAATCAAACCCGGACGATTAAATATTGTCTGCAGGTATTCGTAGAGAGGCTGAGTCATTTCTTTGAACTGGGTAAAGACCAAAACTTTTTCCTGTTTTTCGGATATGACTTCGCAGATTTCTTTAAGACGCACATACTTACCACTATCCGGGGCAGAAAACTTCCTGTCTTTTACGAACTGTGAGGGGTGATTACAAATTTGTTTAAACCTCATCAGGTAAGACAAGATAACTCCACGCCGCTTAATACCCTCAGCCTTGTCAATTTCCCGCGTCAGTAATTCAACAGACTTTTGATACAACACTATTTGTGCCTTTGATAGCTGGCAATAAGCTCTCACTTCAGTCTTATCGGGCAAATCGCTGATAACACTCTTATCTGTTTTCAAGCGTCTCAAAATGTACGGCCGGACGAGGGAGCGCAAAGCCGGATACGGACTGTTGCCACTCTTACTTTTTCGTTTGAGAAAGCCTTCAAAATCTTTTGATGAGCCAAGCAGGCCTGGCGATACGAAGTCAAAAAGTGACCATAGATCCAACAAATGATTTTCAACAGGTGTGCCCGTGAGCGCCAGTCTGTGATTACCTTTCAGTCCCTTTATGGATCTCGTTTGCTTTGCTGCAGGATTCTTAATCGCTTGCGCCTCATCAAGGATAATTAAATTCCAGTTCTGTTTGGAAATCCACGAAAGTCTTACAACAGAACCATAGGTAGTAATGATGAGATCAAGGTCGGAAGGGGTCGGTTCTTTGTTTCCCTGAGCAGAGGGGTGTGCAATCCAATATTTGAGAGACGGAGCAAACCGATCTAACTCTGATTTCCAATTGCCTATGAGCGAAGCCGGCACAACCAGCAGGGTTGGCAACCTTTCAACGCCGGGACTTTGTTTTTTCAATAAGAGCAATGCAATTACCTGAACGGTTTTTCCCAGTCCCATATCATCGGCAAGGATTGCTCCTAACCGAAGCTGATTCAACATATTGAGCCAGACAACCCCTTGATTTTGATAGGGCCTCAGGTGGGCCATTAAGTGTGTTGCCAAGACTTGATTTATCTTATCATTCGTCTCAGGACTCCTCATCTTCGAGATTGTTTCCTGAAGCCACTTGCCTGAAATGACACGAGTCAGGCTCGCAGCATCGCCTTCCAGATCAGCGGCAGACTGAACTCCTTCAAGGCCTGACAGCCAACGCAAGCCCTCTGCGAAACTGACTCCCTCATCTTTCACCTGTTTGGACACGGTCTTCCACTTACTGAGGAGATCGGTGAGCTTCTCTTTATCGACCTCAACCCATTGTCCCTTAAAAAAAACCAGGTTGTCACTTCGATGCAAAAGATCCTGTATCTCTTTTTCGTTGAGCTGATCCTCGCCCAGAACGACTGACATGGAAAAATCGAGAAGGGCATCAAATCCAATACCGGTTGGCTTCTTTTCGCCAATTCGCACCGCGATCTGCGGTCGATTGGGTTGTTTTGGCTTCCACCAATTCGGAACCTTTACAACAATACCCGACTTTTCATAGAGAGGGATATCCTTGAGAAATTTATAGGTCTCAGATGCCGTCCATGCAAGGGGATGGAATATTTCACCCGAATCAGCATATTCCTTTAAAAACTTACTTTCCAGAGAAGCCTTGTGGATCGGAGATAGCAGGCGCAGCAACAGATTTTTTTGCTTTGCGCCTGAATATTCTTCGAGGGCTTTAGACAATGGCAGATGCTGTGAGTTCCCCTCCCTTGAAACCTGGTGCGCATAGGTTGCCAAAAAAGCGAATGGCGTTTCCTGAGACTTCTTATTTTCCGCCAAATGAAAACAAACCCGACCAAGCAAACTCCAGCCAGAATGTCGTGAAGAAAAAAACGAAACCACGTCTTTATCATATTCACCGAGCTGTTTGTGAAGGGCTTCCTCAATTTCTTTCCAAATTGAAAGAAGGCATTCCCGGTTAACATACTCAGCGCCCTTAAATGGAGGCACCGTGAGCAAAAATCTTTCTAAATCATCTTCGGGTAGATCAATTTTGACAGACTGGTGTTTGAAATCGATTCGATCCAGATTTGGTGTGGCAGAAAATAGTGAGAGGTAAAGACGGCAAAAATCCTTCCAATATGCAAATGATTCTTCTTCCGAATACACATTCCTGGCCGTGTCTAAAAACAACAAGCCGTAACCCGGTCCTCTGCTGAATGCGGCTTCCAAATCACTAAAATTATTTTGCCCATTCCCCTCGAGATAAAGACGTCGATTGGGTGAAATCAAAATCTGAGGTATCATTGAATTACCCTTTTTCGGGTCTGTCAGTTTATCTGAGTGTTCCAAAGGATTGTCCTGTAATTCCAAAATGGCTTTGCTTATCTGGCTGCTGTTTGTAGTGGCGACTTCAGTCGCTTTCTTTATAGTTCATCGCCACCCACTGGCTTACGGCCTGGAACCTTAGCCAGTATTTTTCCAAAATCATCTTTTTTAGATCTCTTGGCCCTGCTCTTTAAATAATCTTCCGTCATCAACGCAGAAATTTTCTCCGATACCGATGACGAAATAAATTGATTAATAGAAGCCACTTTCGATGAATAAAGGCCTGCATAGAGTACATTCGTGTCGAGGATTATTCTCGTATTCTTTTCACTCATTTTGATAATACTATATACGGTATCACAATATTGTCAAGAAGTAATATTTGCATTGGATAGCGACTTGTTCACTGCTATCTTACTAGCCCGAAATGACAGAACAAGGCCGCAAGGACGGGTTCCCGTTCACAATGAAAAGACGCAACGTACAAACGACAGGGTTAGCAACGACAGCGTGCAGGGTATGAATGCCATAGTGCGTGTCATTGCGAGCGTTTGTAGTGACGACTTTAGTCGTCTGGGGCATTGCGTGCGGAGCGAAGCAATCTTTCTTCATAAACAAACTTCACCGCCTGATAAGAAGTACATAGGATTGTAAATACTACAAAAAAAGATGTTTTTGCAGAGTTGGGTAGGTTGGGTTGAGTAAAGCGAAACCCAACCTACGAAACTTATTTATTTCATTTACTATACATGCCCATGATTGCAGAACCACATGATGCAGTCCTTGCGCGGCTCGTGTCTGGCGTCAAATGACACGCCCGACTCGTAACGTTGACTCGGCGACTATGTTGGGAACGACTCGCCCTCGGCCTGGGCAGTGGCTGGTAGAGAAAAGTGTCCCTGTACCATGAGCCACTTGCCTCCTCGGTTTTCTAATACGCCGGTGAGTCGCCCTGCAAGCGTTATCTCTTGTCCACCAACCTTTGCCTTGAAGTTGGCGTCCGCTGCTACCCATGCCACCGAACCTGCTGCCGAGACTGAAGTCCACCCATACGTGAGGGATGCGCCTTCGGATTGAGACCAATCGCGTTCGGCCTGGGCTTTTATTTCGGCCAGCCCTACGCGCTTCTCATCCGCCCCCGTGCCAAACATGACTACATCAGGATCCGGCGCGAAGAGCGCCAGCACGGCCTCCAGGTCTCGCTTTGCATACCCCTCAGCGAATTTGCTTAGAACAGCTATCACAGCTGCTTCTGTCTTGGCATCTGCTTTCATGGCTTTTTCTCCTTGTGGCAAAATGATGTGATACAAGCGAATCCAATCAACGCTGTAAGACACTTCAAGTCCTTCGGCTAATAGCTCCTCCTTTCCGCGACTGATGTGCTCTGTTTTGTCCTTTAGTGATGGGCATGGCGGCAGGTGGCCGGCGCAAATTGTGGCAACGATCCGCCCAACGACCAAGCTGTACGGTGCAAACGAAGCGCAGCGTAGTTTGCATCCGAACGAGCGCCTTGTTAGCTAACTTTATAATTTAGACTTCCCAATTATCACATTATTTTAAGTCAATTAGTAACTATTCAGCGAAACTGACAAAGAATGTTTTATCAGAATAGTAGAGACGCAAAATATTGCGTCTCTACGTTGTAGCCAACAGAGAAAACAGGCAGACGGGAAAATCCCGAAGTGATGACATGATTATAGAAAAAAACACATCACAATATTCAACCCCGTA
>JAXMAC010000065.1:0-8992 GCA_046350595.1 Candidatus Brocadiaceae bacterium
CCAGTACAAAAATATTCAACGGTTTTCCTGTTTCTTCAATAATATTTTGTCCGTCACGGGAATGCGGCAACGGGAATAACAGTACTGGTGTATAATCATTTCTTGATATTTCCAGCCCGACATCTTTTTCCCAGCCCGTTTCTCCCACATAGACAGTCGAAATGTTTTTCAACATCAACCGGAGCAGCCTTCCCGTATTGGAAATAATCCGCTCTTCTTTCCTGCTGGTTAACAAGGTTATTTTATGTTCTGCCCGGAATGGAGAAATATGCCGGCAAATACACTCCTGCGCGATTAGCCGGCATTGGAAACATCTTTCAGGTTTTGCTGTGGTCATATTTCTTCGAAGCAGTTTCTTCGTTCTTGCGCCTGCTGGTTAAAAGTGGTGAAACCATTGCATCATAGTTTTGTTGTGTATGCTTTGAAATTGAATTCAAAGGAAAAACATTTCTTTTTAGACAAAAGCCCAAAGGGCTCACATATCATAGCCCAGGGCAATTTCCTGGATAAATGATACGATGATACCTTCAAGACAGCTTTTTTCGCTATTAATTTTTCAAAGAACTAAAGTGTTACAAACATTTAATAAATTGTTTGACAAAATTTTTATATTTGTTATAAATATAAAAAAAGATAAGTTATATTCAGGCGATGGAGTTCGCCCAACCGCTATAACAATAGCTAATAACTCCTGTTGAAGAACACTTCGATAGGAGCTTTTTTATTGATTAAACCCCTGTCGAAGCCACAGTTTTGACAGGGGTTTTTTTGTTATCCGGCATAACAAAATACGTATCCCTGTCCTGTATCTATGGTAAAAATAGGAGGGATGTATGGAAAGAGTTATTGGAGTAAATGACCTCAGGAAGTTGGGATTGTTGGGCGTTGAATATCCGAAATCAGACCTTTTTGAGGCCTTGTTAGATTTGTATGACGCCTTCGTTATGTATTTAATCGTAAATGATACGTTTAACAATGACCGGGTCATTCTTAAAGATGGTAACTATACGCTTGATAGCAGTAGCTGTTTTAATATAGGAAATTGGTTGGTATGATTGTAGTTTTTTATGTTTCTCAGGCGATGGAGTTCGCCTAACCGCTATAATAATAGCTGATAACTCCTGTTGAAGCTGGTCTTCGATAGGAGTTTTTTGTCGATAAAGCCCCCTGTCGAAGCCACGGTTTTGACAGGGGGCTTTTTATTTCATTCTATTACCTTAATAAGGAGGTTTTTTCGATGAAAAAGATTGAGGCTATAATCAGACCTGAGAAGTTTACCATAGTTAAGGATGCCTTATTGGAGTTAGGCTATCCGGGAATGACTGTTATAGAAGTAAAAGGACATGGTAATCAAAAAGGCATTACCGAGATGTGGCGTGGAAGGAAATTTCGGGTAGATCTCTTATCAAAGACCAAAATTGAAATTATTGTCAAAGACGATGATGTTGAAAAAATTGTAAATATGATCCTTGATGAATCATGTACGGGAAGTATTGGAGATGGGAAGATATTTATTTTTGACGTTGAAAATGTTTATCGCATTCGTACAAAAGAGATTGGTGAAGTTGCCATCTAAATTACGTTATATGCGCTTAACCAATGTTTTTATTAGCATTAATCCAAATCTATATAATTAAGGAGGGTGTTATATGTTAACAAGCACATTCTTTGTGTGTCCAAATTGTTACAACACTAAAAAATTTCGAATATTTACCAGTAATTTCCAAGTAGTTAAACAATCTCCGGAGATGGGTATCCGTATAGAGGAGAGTGATATTTTGCCTAATTTACGAGAAGGTGATAATTATATTGAATGCCAGACATGTTTTACAAAACTAGAATATAATATGGCAACATGTATTGGCAAGAAATATCTCCGACAGACTAAAAGGCTTCTTAATAAAAAATTTCCTTCTATAATTTGCAAATAATTAAGGAGGATGCCTGAATGATGACAGAAAACAACACGCAAAAACCCATCCAGGATTTAAGGAGAGATGCATATACACCCCAACAAACTGCCCTGATAGTTAAAAAAAAGGCATTAATAAGGGCAAGATTAACCGTTTCCCAAACTTTTATCCTGAGTATATTAGCGGGGTTTTATGTTGCCCTAGGTGCGCAATTTGCCACTTTTGTGACAAGCGACTCCACCTTACACTTTGGAGCTAACGCCCTTATTGCCGGCATTGTATTCTCACTGGGCCTTATACTGGTTGAAACTGCTGGCGCGGAACTCTTTACGGCCACAATCTTAATATCGTAGGCTATCTGAGCAATATTATTACAACCCGTGAATTACTCAGAATATGGTCGATTGTATATATTGGAAATTTTTTCGGCGGGCTCATAATGGTCTTTTTGATGTTGAAAACACACCAATGGGAATTTTTCCACTCTATGGTAGGAGCAAAGGCGCTGATCATTGCCCATAAAAAGGTTAACTTAACCTTTACAGAGGCCTTTACACGCGGTGTACTGTGCAATGCGCTTGTATGCCTGAATGTCTGGTTATGCTACAGCAGCCCAAATCTGGCAGACAAGATTCTTTCGGTTATATTCCCTATAGGCGGTTTCGTTGCCAGTGGATTTGAACACTGTGTTGCAAATATGTATTTTATTCCTATGGGTGTGGCGCTACGAGAAAATCCATCAGTCGTTGCGGTAGCAGAAAAAATGACAGGGCACACTTTAGACCTTTCCCGCCTCACATGGAACGGCTTTTTGATAAACAATCTTATCCCTGTTACCATGGGAAACATCGTGGGTGGGGTTTTTCTCATTGGGGCTGTATTTTGGTTTATTTATCTGCGACCGCATATCAGTTATTTATCCATTAATATAAAATCAGACACCGATGAAAAGTCCGAAGACTCAAAAATTTTAAACTAACCAGGAAGTGAAAAGATCACGAAATGGGAATGAGATGAATAAATGCCTCGTCGATAGAGAGATTAACAGACATTCCGTGGGTGAGCTTGAGTTCTTTGGCCACAATGCGGCTTATGCGTATCTTAAGCGCTTCACTTGATGAAATTGTTACCTTGATTTCGAGATCCCTTCCAATTGGATAAATGGATTCTATCATCCCTGTAAAAACATTTTTGCCCTGTTGAATACGATGCGGACTCAGATGGATGGCGCCAGGCCGAATGCATATCGTTGCCGGATCTCCTTCGGATATTTCCAACTGGGTATATGTTTTTAACATAATACCGTTTACCTTAATAGTTACTTTATTTCCAAATTTATGGATAATCTTTCCTTTCAGTATATTTTCCGTGTTGAGAAATTGTGCAACAAACAGGGTCTTTGGCTTGTAAAAAACCTCATCAGGACTTCCAAATTGTTCTATTTTACCCTCGTTAAGGATACCAAAACGGTCGGCCATCTCAAGAGTTTCCTGCTGGTCATGGGTAATATAAATCATGGTAATGCGCAGTTTTTTTTGAAGATCTTTAAGTTCTGCCTTAATCTTTTTCCGTGTTTCAATATCGAGCGCGCTTACCGGCTCATCCAATAATAAAAGTGACGGCTCCACAATCAATGCCCTTGCCAGAGCTACCCGCTGCATTTGTCCGCCACTCAGTTGAGATGGGAAATGATGGCCGAGTTCCTGCATACCAAAATCGGCAATGATCTTTCGTACCTTCGATTGAACAATATTTTTTGAGATCTTGCGCAATCGCAACCCAAAGGCAATATTCTCGAAGACGGTGTAATTGGGGAAGAGGGCGTAATTCTGGGGCACATACCCAATGTTTCTTTCGCCTGGACTAAGTTGTGTCACATCTTCTCCGTCTATAATTATACGGCCTCTGTCAAACGGTTGTAAGCCAAGTATACCCAAAAGTAAGGTTGTTTTTCCACTTCCACTGCCTCCCAGAATTATGAATAATTCATCCGGAACAATCTGCAGCGATAAATTTTCCAAAACAGCCTTTAGGCCAAAGGATTTTGATACATTAACTAACTGCAATTTATGCATGGTTTCGATGTGTGGATTCCTTAAATAATAACTTAATAACGGTAAGCAGGATAAAGGTCAGGAACTCGAGGATAATAGCCAGAGCTATGGCCTTATCCATTTCCCCTTTCTGGGTAGCGAAGTAAATCAATACCGACATGGTTCCCGTGGAAGAAGTTAACCCGCCCGCAAGAATTAAAGTAGCTCCAATCTCCCCCAAACTCTTTGAGAGCGCCATGACAATCCCTTTCAGAACCCCCCAGATGGAAAGGGGAAACGTTAGTTTGTAAAATACCTGGACAGGATTCGCCCCCAACGTATAGGCCACATTCTCAATATTTTTATCCACGCGGTCAAATGCCTCCCGGGTAAAGCTTATCATGAAAGGAATGCTTACGAAGAGTTTGGCCAAAACCACCGCTGCGAATGTATACGGTATGGATATACTAAAATATCCAAGAAATTTCCCTAAAATACCCGTTTTCGTTAATAAGAGCAGGAGGATAAGGCCATCAACACCGGGTGGAAATGACAGGGGTAAATCAACTACCACGGTTTCCAGAATGCGCTTTCCCCAAAAGGTTTTCCGTGAAAGTACATAGGCGGTAGGGATACTAAAAACAAAAACGAGTACAGAGGCAATGAACGAGGAACCAAATGTCACGGCAACAGAAATAACCACAACGCGGCTGCTCAATTGCTGGATAAATGCTGAAAGGGTTGTTGTAAAAAACAGCGACCCAATAATTAAAAACATGAAGGCGATAAGAACGACAGAAAAGACGTAATTAACGCCTTCAAAGGCACGATTCACTGTTTTTTGATACAATTTTCCCATAGAAGTAATTATACTGAATTCATAAATGTTTATCCTGATTTATGCTTATTCATGTTTCCAAACTTCATTTGGAAACGAGCTGGAAAGAGGGTCTGTAAATTTGGCTGCGGCTGTACAACTTTACGACAGCACCGCCACTCGTCTACAGTTTCGTTATTGTACCACTATCGTAGTTCGCCACCCAGATGTTCGTGCCATCAAAAATAATTCCCCTTGGATTCAAGCCTACATTATAGGTGCCAAGCACAGCGCCATCGCTTGTCCTCAATTTTACCACATTATTACTGCCAGCATTCGACACCCAGATATTTGTACCATCAAAGACGATCCCGTATGGGTATATGCCAACAGAATATTTACCGAGTATCGTTCCATCACTTGCCCTCAGTTTGGCTACCTTACCACTACCATAATTCGTCACCCAAATATTCTCCCCGTCAAAGGCCAGCCATTTTGGAATCCAGCCCACCCCATAGGTACCAAGCGTGTATCCATCGCTTGCCCGTAGCTTTGTTACGCTGTCACTATTGGAATTAGCTACCCAGATGTTGGCGCCATCAAAGATCACGCCTCTTGGGTTAAAGCCTACGGTATAACTACCAAGCACAGTACCATCACTTGCCCTCAACTTGGTAACCGTGTCACTGCCAGAATTAGCTACCCAGATATGAGCGCCATCGAAGACCACGCCATATGGATAAAAACCCACGGTATATGTCCCCACTACAACACCATCACTTGCCCTGAGTTTTGTTATACTGTCACTGCCAGAGTTAGCTACCCAGATATGAGCGCCGTCAAAGGCAATACCGCTTGGAATGTAACCCACGGAATAAGTAGCAAGCACCGTTCCATCGCTTGCCCTGAGCTTTGTTACGCTGACACTGCCAGAATTTGTGACCCAGATATAAGCGCCATCAAAGGCTATCCCATATGGATTAAAGCCCACGGTAAAGGAGGAACTCCTGCGGATCATCGCTTCATACCAGCGTTTCAGCGCTTTGAATCGAGAATCATCTTGATCCTGATTATCATTCTTGTTTTGCAGACCTTGATTTTCTTGTTGAAACAAGCCTTCTGGCGCGCTATTTACCTGCGATTTGACATCTTCATTTGAGGCGGCAGCAAGAAAGGGACGGCATTGGTTAATTGAGATGCTTGAAGATGATGGGAATTCTCCGGAAATTATGAGGTCTTTGTTTGACTCTGCCCGGGCCGGAATGACCATGAACAAAACGAGGGCAAGACAGCAGAAAATATCCTTAAAGAGTTTCATTACTTTATCCTTTCGTGGTATAGTAAAATCAACAGATAACACGACACAAAAAAATAAAATTTGCTATAATTGTGTTTATGTTAAGTAATACCTCAGTAACAACCTTTTCATTTTTACTCATTGTATTGGGTGAATAAGCCCCATTTCGTCTGTATGCTATTATTTGTGGTAGACGAATAATTTATACAATCAGATGTCCTCTCCTGTCAATATAAATGGGATATACTTCAATTACCGGTATCCTTTATAAAAGAATATTTTTCTGGTATAATGTTTCCCGGATTGGTTGAAAATAGAGCATTTTCTCAGGGAAGTACCCAAATTATTTTGACAAAAGATTGCCCTTTGTTATAATTCTTATCAAAACAAATAAGGCGATGGAGTTCGCCATAACTGCTATCATTAGCTGATAACTCCTATCGAACGTATGATTCGATAGGAGTTTTTTATTAATTAAACCCCCTGTCGAAGCACAGTGCTTTGACAGGGGGTTTTTTGTTTCACTCATATCTATCAGGAAGGAGAGTGTTATTCCATGTTAGAGGAGTTTATAAAACACAAGACAGAAATTCTCGCATCGATTGAAGATGTTGAGACACTGATCAATGAAAACACAGGAGCCACAGACAATCGGTTATCTATGGTCAGGGAACAGTTATTGTCTAATTATTTTAACCTTGTAATCTTAGGACAGTTTAAAAGGGGAAAGACGACACTTATCAATAGCCTTATTGGGAAGGAAATACTGCCATCCTCTGTAGTACCGTTAACATCCATTGTAACAATCCTGAAATTTGGCAATGATATCAGGTGTAATATCTTTATGGAAAATGGCAGTGAAAAAATAGTCAATGTGGAGGAACTTCCTGATTATATAACAGAAAAGGGGAATCCGAAAAATGTTCGTGGTGTCAGGTGCGCGCGTATTGAATATCCGTCCCCCTTCCTGGAAAAAGGAGTGCTCCTGGTAGATACTCCCGGGGTAGGATCTACCTTTCTCCATAATACAGAAACAACCTATGATTTTCTGGACCATCTGGACGCCGCATTGTTCCTGATGAGCGCTGATGTTCCGATTTCACAGGTTGAAAAAGAACTCCTTGATACCATCAGAGGTTCTACGCAAAAGATATTCTTTGTTTTAAACAAGATTGACAATCTTACATCCAGGGAAATTGATGAAATTTCGGCATTCAACAAGCATATATTGGAAGAAATGGGGTTTATCGTACAGGAAATCTGGCCTATTTCTGCGCGCGAAGCGATAAAGGCAAAGACGTCAAACAATGAAACCCTCCTTTCAAAGAGTGGCCTTCTCAATTTGGAAGATGCATTAGGCAGTTTTCTTTCCGTGGAAAAAGGGAATATTGTTTTAAACACTGCTATCGCCAAAACAAAGCGGATTATTTCACAGAAACTATCTCAGATGGCTTTGGAGAAAAAGACCTTAGAAGCTTCTGAAGAAGAGTTGGAAAATAAAATCAACACCTTTCAAAAGCTTGTCGCAAATCTGAAACAGGATAGAGAGGATATGGCGCATCTGCTCGGTGGTGAGTCTGACAAACTGTGTTTAAAGGTAGAAGAGATGCTGAGGGTTCTTGAAGAAAAAGAGATTCCCAGGATAAAGAAGTGCATGCAATCTTTTTATGATAATCATCCGGATATACATCCAACGACTTTAAGAGATGAAATGCAAAAGATAATTAAAGAAGAAATCACCAGGGGCTTTGATGCATTTAAAAAGGATACCGAGGGCGAAATTTCAAATAAGATACAGGAGACCTTGAACCGCTTTACCAACCGTTCAAATACTATCGTCAACGAGTTTAAAACTGCCTCTGAAATACTCTTTGAGGTGCCGATAGAACACCTTGAATTTTCGGTGGAATTAATGAAAGATACTAGTTTTTATTATATGATACAGGAATATACGGCACCTACCGATGAGGAGGTTAAGTCTATTCTCCGCGCTATCCTCCCCATGTCCATAAGCAGGAAGATGGTCATCCATGAAATGCTGGAACGGGTTGTTTCTGATATAAACAGAAACTGTGGCAGGGTACGTTACGATATTACTTCGAGACTCCGCAAGACCATCGATCACTACTCAAAACAACTCAAAAACCTTGGCCACGAGCTTACCCATCAGATTGAACAGGCCATACAAAAGGGACAGTTACGAAGACAGGCGGGCAGTGAATCTATGAGGGCAGAGCTTGCGTTGTTAGCAAGTAAGGTAAGCGCCCTTGAAGGGCAAAGGGAAATGCTGGATCAAATGTGGGGTACAATAAATTTAAAAGATAAAAATCTGCCTGCTTCAAAAAAAATGACAAAAATAAAAGGCATGTTTAACTGAATAAACATGCCTTTTATATATCTAACAATAAACTTTTCTATAAAAGATAAAGTTATTTTGGCGCAGCTTCGTGTACGTGGTCTTTGGGCACTTCCTTTTCGCAATCAAAGCAGAAAAATGTCTTTCCACATTGATGACCCTCTCCAACCTCTGCCTTGCAAGCAAGGCAAAAATGGGTAACGCCGCAGATGTGCTCGTCCCCGACTTCCTTTTCGCATTCATAACAGAAATAGGTGACATCGCAGATGTGTCCATCACCAACTTCTTCTTCACACTTCGGGCAAAATGTCGTTACTCCACAAATATGGCCATCACCAACTTCTTTTTTGCAATCATGACAGAAGAAGGTTAAATCACAGACGTGACCAGGACCAACCTCTTCCTTGCATTGCTGACAGTAGGTTGTAAGACCGCAGATATGACCTTCTCCAACATCCTTATTGCATGTAGCACACGTGTGTAAACCGCCCCCCTTTGCTTCCTTTCCTTCAGGGGGTTGAGCAGGCGTAACTGCCGCTTCTGGTTTTGGCTCTTCTACTGCAGGAGGTACAACGG
>JAXMAC010000065.1:9092-18859 GCA_046350595.1 Candidatus Brocadiaceae bacterium
ATACCGCCGCTTCTGGTTTTGGCTCTTCTACTGCAGGAGGTACAACGGGCTCCGGAGCTGCTGGAGCGGCAGCCTCGGGAGCGACCGGAGTAACTGCCTCTGGAGTTGGTACGGATACCGGTGGTTCTGTTGGTGCCTCTGGAATTGGTACGGATACCGGTGGTTCTGTTGGTGCCTCAGGAGATACCGCCGCTTCTGGTTTTGGCTCTTCTACTGCAGGAGGTACAACGGGCTCCGGTACTGCTGGAGCGGCAGCCTCGGGAACTGATTCTTCAGGTGCCGCCTCTTCCTCTATCGGTTGTTCAGCTTCTGTAGACGGAGTCTCTTCAGGGACTGCTTCCTCCGTTGGCGGTTCGACAGTTTCCGGAGCTGTTGTTTCTGGTATTGCCTCTTCCGGAGCCACAGGCTGAACTGCCTCTGGTTGTGGCTGTACTTCTTCAGTTACCGGTGGAGCAACCGTTTCTGGAACAGGCATTGTTACTTCAGGCGGCTGTGGTTGAGCTGGCTCTACTACCTGAGGCTGCACTACTTCTACTTTTGTTTCAGGTTGCTTCGTTTCCTTTACCTGTTGCTGAGTGACAGCACAAGAACTCAAAAAAATTGTAAGACTTATTAAACCTACACCATAAAGACCTTTTCCCATAATCTCTCTCCTTGTTTATAAAACTATATATTACAAACGTTTTTAATATACTATTTATTCGTCAATAATTCTAGCTCCTTATGCATTTCATGTTCTTTCATGTCTAAACCCGCGGCGGTAAAAAACTTTTTGCGTACAAGATTAGATGCACTCTTTAATAATGATTTTTTATCGTTCATATTCCCCAAAACACCAAGGCTAATGCTTCCCGCGGCCATCATCGCATGCCCGCCTGCATTCATAAATCCAAATGCCTTTTCTAAAAGTAATGCAAGGTTAATGCTGGAATCAGTACTTCGGGCCGACAAATGGACCTTATCTTTATCAATCCCAAAAACCAGTACGGTAGAAATGCCTTCTGTATGAAGCGCCAATTCTGCCGCCTGGGGTAATGCATCCCTGTCATTTATAAATTCAACGAACGATACCAGGTATGAACCTTTTACCTCCCGGTTACAGATAGCCCTTCCAATAATATCCAGCGTTTCCATACTCATGGGCGGGTTTTCAATCTGATTTAAAAGTTGTGCATCAACCAGGGGCGAGAGGTATGCCGCCGCGTCAATGTCTTCGGGGGTAGTGTTTCTGGTAAATCCACCCGTATCAACCCTGATTCCGTATCGAAGCGCTGTGGCAAGTGGCGGGCTGGGTATGATATTCAAATATCTTAAATACCTTGTCATGATCGTAGACGCAGCGCCTATTTCGGGCATTATTTCTATAAACTCGCCTTTTACCAGATTGAAATCAGTTTGATGATGATCAATGATAATATTGGGGATTACACTCGAATGGAGTATGTTGTTTTTTGAAGGAATCGATGCTTCTATTAGCGCCACTTTATCAACGGTAGCAAGTACCTTCCGGGATTCTTCGGTGTTTTTCAACTGAACAAGTTCTATTTTTAACAAATCGACCAACCTTTTATTCTGTTGATGGCCAATGTTTCCTCCATAATATATTCTGGATTTAATACCATAATCGTCTGCAATACGTTTCAGCGCAAGACCGGATGCAAGGGCATCCGGATCGGGATTGTCCTGTAAAAATATTGCTAATCCTTTATGATGTGCCGCCTTAATAACATTCACCAGATGAAAAACAGACCGTTTTAATTTTGCCGTTTCCAGATCAGTCAGAATGGCATTCATAATAATCTTACTTGTTTGAACCGTACAATCTACCCCATTTTTTTGTAATGCCAAAGCCTCACGCTCACTGACTACCCTTGATAATATAAAGGAATTGGGAATTGTTTTTTTTATACGTTGTACCAGCGCCATGGTTTCCTGCGAGTTTTTCTGTAAAATGATGAATGCGATAATATCTTTTGCCGGTAACAAGCTGAAATCGAATGTATTAATATCGGCAAGGATAGTATGAAGGTTCAATTCTTTTAAACCAACCATAACAGCTTCATTGTTATCGATGACAACAACATTCTCGCCTGTCTTATTGAGATTGCGAGCCAAGGCGCATCCGACATCATCGCAACCCAGGATTATATACATCTATTATATCCTTCAAATAAGGGATTTTATCTAAGAATAAACAAAATGGGAATTCATTATAAAATTATGTCATTTTGAAGTCAACATGAAAAACAAAATGCGCTGAAATTTAACTTCGTGTAAATATAGGAGTTATACACAGAATTATGGTTTAAGAAGCGATAGGGATACACAGCGGTTTTTCTGTTTTTATCTTGAAACCAGGGAGCATTATTAGGTAACATCACGCTTAAAATTAAGCATATCGCTGTATTTTTCAAGGCGCTTTAGAGAAAAGATCGATACCTATGCAGATTCACAATATTGTCAGACATGTGGGGATTTCTGAGGTTCACTGGCAGGAATTGATTGAAAGGCATGATGTTGTTCTGGAGGAATTTGAGGGAGTATGTTTTTACAGGGTAACAAAAAAAATGAGCGCCCTTGATAAAGGGGCTATTGTTACCGAGAATGGCATTCTTTTTGATTTTCCACGGATTGCCCGGATAATGCATTTGGAAAACGGCATCTGCAATGCATATACACAGCCGTTCTATATCGAAGAAAAAGTGGATGGTTATAACGTCAGGATTGCTTGTATACAGGGACGTGTGCTTGTATTCTCGCGCGGCGCTTATGTCTGTCCGTTTTCAACTGACCGTATTGCAGATTTCCTGGATGTAAAAAAGATCTTTCGCGAGAACCCAAACCTGATCGTCTGCGGTGAATTTGCAGGCCCTGACAATCCCTACAATATTGAACATCCGCCATACGTTAAAGAAGATGTCCGTTTTTTTGCATTCGATCTGATGACGATGGACAAACCTCACAGCATTCCCATCGAAGAACGGTATAAAATTTTTGATAAATATGGTATGCCAACGGTGAGAAGATTCGGAAGGTTTTCCGTTACCGATATTGAGCCTTTACAAATGATTGTAAAAGAGCTGGACGAGACGGGATGTGAAGGCATGGTTATTAAGCCTTCGAATCCTGTTGAAAGAACCCTGAAATACGTAACACTCGGCTCATGTTTACGTGATATCCACGTTACTGCACCCCTGATGGCAGAGATGTCGTCCGAATTTTTTACTCACCGGATTATCCGTGCTGCAATGTTTATTTACGAGCAGGCGTATTCATTAGAGCCTGGAGTTTTCGCAAAACTCGGTGAGGCATTATTAAAACCAATCTATGAAAGCGTTACCAAAGCGGCGCAAAAGGAGGTAATTGATGAAAGGTTTCTCCTCCGCTTCCGGGAAGAGAAAAACATCCAGCATATGACCGACCACCTGTACCGATGCAAGGTGAAGTTTGAGGTATTATCGAAAAAAAAGGAGGGCAGCTACTGGTATGTCAATTTTGCGCGCAAGTGTTATGCCTCGTATGAAATCATCCGGAAACATCTCGAAGGCGCAGCCCATGTGGATTAAAGAAACACCTATCGCCTGGATTAATGTGAAGTGCGGTATAGTGTTGGGACGAAAATGCACATTTTCATACTCTTTTGTGAGCCTTTGGCTCATGTGGGTTTACTCTGTAAAAACCTCTTTTTTTTGTAAGTTTTTACAATCCCATTTACTTCATATCGGGAAGTGAAGTTTGTTTATGAGGGAAAGATTGCTTCGCTCCGCTCGCAATGACAACGTACTGTGCGCCATCAAAGTGCATAGAAAACTTAACCCTGTCAGGGTTGTGTCATTGCGAGGGTCTTTTCCGAAGCAATCTCCCCGTTTTCATAAAGAAGAATTGGTTGCGGCGTAGCTGCGCTATGGTATAGGAGTAAATTACGTGCTAAAGGGAGAACTTCAGGCGCATTCCTTGCATACGCCCTGGAAGGATATCTGGAAGCCCGTTACCGTATAATTAGTTTTGAGGGAATCGGGCAGTTTTACATACGGTGAAAAATCTTCAAAAATATCAACTATTTTTTTACAATGACTACAGATGTAGTGATGATGGATATCGATGTTGGGGTCATAGTGTTTACGATGCTCATCAATAATAAGTTCTTTAATCTCTCCAATATTCCGTAAAGTTTCCAGAGTCTTATAAATAGTGGTGAAGGACACGGTAGGATAAATCTTTTTTACCTTACTGTAGACTTCTTCTGCCGATGGATGAGAAGTATTTTTTTCCAGTACTTTAAAGATCATCAACCGCTGTGGGGTAATCTTCATCCCGTGCTTTCGTAAAACGGTTGTTAATTTTTCTACAGTTTCCATTGTAGTCCTTAAAATATTAAACAGAAATGATTGTTAAGATACAATATTATTCAAACAACCTCCTTGTGTCAATAAAAAAAATAGCAATTACGAAAAATAGGTGTTATAGTATTTTATAATAAGAATTTTTTTCAGGTTTGCAGCTTAAATATTTTTCCAGAGGGATTCCATTTTTCAGAAGAAATAATGCACGATGAATAATTGTAAAAAATATATTCCTTCTTCTCTTGTTTTTTTGTATATAATAATACATATTTTTTCAGGACACAATATGCCAACAATATATGCAGGTGAACAGGATAGGATAACGTGGAACAAGAAGTATGAAGGTGAAGTTTGCCTTTTCGGTAAAGATCCTGTTGATTTTTTAAGGGAGCACATAGATATCCTGCCAAAGGGGAAGGTGTTTGATGTTGCCATGGGAGAGGGACGCAATGCTCTATTTCTGGCAAAAAACGGCTTCGAGGTTGATGGGTGTGACATTTCCGAAGTGGCGATTAAAAAAGCCCTGGAGTTGGCAAAGGAAAATAACGTCAGGATTAATGCCTTTGTGGCCGATTTAGAGACATATACATTACCAAAAGATACCTACGATGTAATTGCGTGTTTTTATTATTTACAGCGTAGTCTCATCCCCCGGATGAAAGAAGCGCTCAAGGCCGGTGGAGTGATTATCTACGAGACATACACCGTTGAACATGGGGAGCGCGGGTTTGAAGGACCAAAGAATAAGGCTTATTTACTCAACCAAAACGAACTTTTAAACCTTTTTCGTGATTTTAAAATTATTTTTTATCGTGAACTTGTTTTGAATAACAAAAAGGCTATTGCTAGTTTGATTGCCAGAAAAGAAGACAAATAGGTATACCTCATGTACAATCAAACCTTCAGGTTTTCGACCTGAATCCATACTTTTGAACTTTTGTTATGAGCAGAAAGATTTTGAATGAATATTTCATCTTTACTCCAAGACGTTACAGACAGACAACGTGAGGCAATTACCCACGTCGGGGGGCCGCTCCTCATTGTAGCGGGGGCGGGGAGTGGGAAAACCCGCGTTATTACCCGCCGTATCGGTTATCTGATGTCCCAGGGCGTAAATCCGTACAATATCCTGGCCATTACCTTTACCAACAAGGCGGCCGATGAAATGCATGAGCGCATCCAGGAATTTGCCCCCTATAAAGGGCTTTGGGTTTCAACCTTTCATAAGATGTGCTCACGCATCCTCAGAAGCACAATAGATCGAATAGGATATTCCCGGGATTTTACTATTTACGATACAGCCGACCAACAGAATCGAATTAAATCTATTATGACGGAACTCCAATTGGATACGACACAGGGGAAACCCCGCTCAATTGCCGGAAGCATCAGCAATGCAAAAAACAAACTCATCAACCCGGAGAGCTTTGCCTCAACAGCATCGGGGTATTTCGATCTCATGGTTTCTAAGATTTATTCAAAATATCAGACGCTTTTGAAAAATGAGAACGCCCTGGATTTTGACGATCTTTTAATCAAGACGATTGACCTGTTCAGGAATCATGCCGATGTTTTGGGAATGTATCAGGACAAGTTCAGATTTATTCTCATCGACGAATACCAGGATACGAATTATGCCCAGTACACCCTTACCCGTCTTCTGGCGAATAAATACAGAAATATTTGTGTAACGGGCGACCCTGACCAGTCTATCTACGGTTGGCGGGGTGCCGATATTCGCAATATTATGGATTTTGAGAAGGACTACTCGGATGCGAGGGTTGTGCTCCTGGAGCAGAACTATCGCTCAACAAAACACATCCTCCATGCGGCCTCCAGTGTGATTCAGCAAAATAAATATCGCAAACAAAAGGGATTGTGGACAGAGAACATGCTGGGCGAAAAGATAAAGGTTGTTGCCTGTGAAGATGAGCGCGCAGAAGCAGATGAAATTACAAAGATCATACGGGGACTCATTCAGAAAGGTTATAAATATTCTGATATTGCGATATTTTACCGTACCAATGCCCAGTCACGTGTGCTGGAAATTTCTCTGGGGAATCAGGGAATTCCCTACACAATTATTGGGGGTGTGGAGTTCTACCAGAGAAAAGAAATAAAAGATATCCTGGCGTATCTAAGATTATCTATTAATCCTCACGACACGGTTGCCCTGGAACGTACCATCAATACACCCACGCGCGGTATAGGCAATACGACCTTGAAGAAGTTAGAGGATTGGGCTGCTGCGCAGAATATCAGCCTCTTTCAGACCATACAACAGGTTGATAAAATTCCTGAGATTCAGGGCAAGACCGCCCAGGCAATCAGGAAATACGCAGAACTTATTGTCCATTTGCAGCAATTGCCAAAATCGCCGGTAGAGCAGATTATCCGGCAGGTCATTGATAAAACGAATTACCTTGCATTTCTCCGCGAATCCGGCGATAAGGAATCAAAAGACCGCATAGCCAACGTGGAGGAAATGGTCAATGCCGCTCACGAATACGATACCAATGGATTCGAAGGCGCCTTGCAGGGATTTTTGGAAGAAGTCGCCCTCGTTTCTGATGCGGACGATATAAAAGACAACGTTGAGGTGGTAACCCTCATGACCCTGCATACGGCAAAGGGGTTGGAATTTCCCGTGGTCTTTATCACAGGAATGGAGGATGGGTTATTGCCCCATACAGAATCCCGCGACTCGGATGATGAACTTGAGGAAGAAAGAAGACTTTGTTATGTAGGGATCACACGGGCAATGAAGGAACTTATTCTCTCCCATGCAACACGGCGCATGCGATATGGCCAGACGCTCCCATCCAGGGCATCTAGGTTTCTGGATGAGATTCCTCACAAAATCATTGAAAAAATAGACCGTACAAATCGTAGCTATTCTTTTAATACTTATACAAAGAAAAAGGTCTTTGATCGTGAAATGGCATTCAATCCTGATCATGACGCCCGGTCGTACAGGTCAACAACGGTTGTGCCTGATTCCCACGACGCCTGCGGAGAAAACAATCTTTTGTCTCTTGCGGGCGGGGACGTCGTCAGGCATTCCATTTTTGGCGTCGGCAGGGTACTGGAGGTGTCGGGGAGCAATGAAAAGGCAAGCGCCAAAATAAGCTTTAATGTTGGCGGAACGAAGAATCTCATGTTAGCATATGCAAAATTGGAAAAAATAAGGTAAATTATTTAGGAGAGGAAATTTTCGTGGAAAAAATATATATGGATAACGCCTCTGGCACGCCCCTGCATCCAAAAGTGACGGAGGCTATCATACCATTGTTAAAGGAGGGTTTTGGCAACCCCTCTAATTTACATCACTTTGGAAAGATAACGAGCGAGGCCATCCAGACGGCAAGGGGTCAGGTGGCAGGTCTTATCAATGCGAAGCCAAATGAGATTATCTTCACATCGGGCGGCACTGAAGCCAATAATTTCGCCTTGAAGGGCATACTGCCCGCACACAAAAAAAAGGGAAACCATATTATCACTTCTCAGATTGAGCATTTTTCCGTGCTCAACCCTTTGAAATCACTGGAAAAATCGGGATATGAAGTTACGTACCTTCCCGTTGATAAATACGGCATGATTAATCCGGATGACGTTAAAAAAGCCATCAAGCCCACAACAACGATGGTTTCAATTATGTACGCCAATAATGAGATTGGGACGGTTGAACCGGTAAAAGAAATTGGTTCACTTACCAGAGAAAAAAACATAATTTTCCATACCGATGCCGTTGCCGCAGTGGGAAACATTCCGGTGGATGTGAAGGATAAAAATATTGATGCGCTCAGTTTATCAGCCAATCAATTTGGCGGTCCATCGGGAGTCGGAGCGCTCTATGTGAGGGAAGGCATCAGGATACATCCTTTTATGGAAGGTGGCGTCCAGGAGGGAGGGCGCAGGGCTGGAACGGAAAATATTATGGGTATTGTAGGATTAGGAAAGGCCTCAGAACTCGCTCAATCGGAGATGTCTCAACGTGTGAACAAGGTGCAGTCCTTGCAGGACAGGCTGAAAGATGGTATTTTGAGAAACATTTCTCATGTATATGTGAATGGCCATCCAACAAACCGCCTGCCGGGAAATCTGAGTTTGTGCATAGAGTTTATTGAGGGAGAATCAATCTTGCTCTTCCTCGACATGCAGGGAATTGCCATTTCCAGTGGTTCTGCATGTACCTCAAGGTCTCTCAAGGCATCTCACGTTATAACGGCAACGGGCGTCGATGCGGCGCTCGCGCAGGGAACCATACTCTTTAGCCTGGGAATAAACAATTCGGAAAATGACGTTCATTGCGTCCTGGAAAAATTGCCGCCCATTATTGAACGTCTCAGGCAGATGTCCCCCTTGTACAGCCAGAAGAAATAAAATGTACACACAAAAAGAAAATTCATAAAAGGTAGAGGTGCGGTATGCCTTCAGTTATTGTAGAAAAGAGAAAATATACCTACGAGGATTATCTGAAAACCCCGGATGATAAGCGCTATGAGCTTATCAATGGAGAGTTACTTATGACACCGTCGCCAGTCCCAGGACATCAATTGATTTCTCTGGAACTTGCCCTTAGATTAAAAGAATTTATTGTAAAAAACAATCTCGGTACCTTACTGTGTGCGCCATGTGATGTTTATTTTGATAATGAGAATGTAGTCCAGCCCGACATCCTGTTTGTCTCAAAAAACAGATTAGATATCATAGGCAAAAAGAATATACAAGGTGTGCCCGACCTTGTAATAGAAATACTTTCAGAATACAGTGTTTACCGGGATATGGTACAAAAGAAGAGGCTCTACGCAAAATTTGGTGTAAAAGAATTCTGGATAGTAATTCCCGAAGAAGCGGAGATTGAAGTGTACATCATCGAAGGTGAAGCATATAAACTGTACAAGACATATCGTAAAGGTGAAACACTCGAATCCCCCGCTTTGAAGGGTTTAATGATTGTATTAAAGGAAATATTTTGAAATGAGGAGTTTTCTATGCAGTATAGTGCAAAGGTAATGGACCATTTTGCAAACCCCCGTAATGTAGGTGAACTTCCTGACGCCAGTGGTGTTGGGGAAGTGGGGAACCCGGCATGTGGTGATATTATGAAGATGTCGATCAAGGTTAAGGATAATGTCATTGTCGATGTAAAATTCAAGACATTTGGTTGTGGCGCTGCCATAGCTACCAGTAGTATTTCTACTGAAATGCTCAAGGGAAAGACCCTTGACGAAGCGCTAAGCATTACAAATAAAGCAGTTGCTGAGGCGTTGGATGGTTTACCGCCGGCTAAGATGCATTGCTCTGTGCTTGCGGAAGAGGCCATTGAGGCGGCAATAGACGATTATCTTAAGAAAACGACCGGCAAAGGCCTTGAAAAAAAGAAACAGCACGCGCATGATGACCATCATGAACACTAAGTTT